>JAZQSG010000046.1:0-23089 GCA_045630025.1 Acutalibacteraceae bacterium | reverse complement strand
TTTTTGGCAGAAATATAAATGTTGTCGGGTCTGCTGTTTACAACACACATTCCGTAGCAAGGGGCATCAAGCATCTTTGAGAAGGTCTTGCCGCCATCCTTTGAGCGAATGGCCCCCTTTTCGGTGGCAATGTATACCCATCCTTTTTCGGGGTGAACGTAAATGATGCCGTTGCCGATAGCTTTGTCGCTGTTTATCTCTTTCCAGGTTTCGCCCCCGTCGGTAGACTTAAACAAAGCAGGGGGCAATATATGGTCGTCGCGGGTCTTTTTATGTTCACGAACGTAGTATACCGTGGTGCAATAGCCCTTGCTTTTATCGTAGCTTGATTTGTCGTAAGCGATCTGATGACGAAAGTCGCGGTGGCCTTGATTGCTTTGGGGATTTACGTGCCGCCAGGTTTCACCGCTGTCGGTTGACAGATAAAGACCGTGAGAATCGGTTGCTCCCGAGTCGACACCCACGCAAAGAACGCGTTTCAGATTTGTGGGGTCAACCTCTGCACAGGATGCAGCACTTGCGGTAATTCCGATGGTGCAGGGCTCCCAGGTGATACCGCCATCTCTTGAACGGAACATACCTCCTACGTCTATACCGAGAAAGGCCAAGGAGCCGTCGATTGCATCAAAAGAAATATAGGTGGGCCATTGACCTCCTTCGCCCCCGATAAGGCCGGCATCCAGTTGCTTTTGGCTGGTATAGGGGACTGCTACCCATTGAGCTTCAGTGGTGGGGTGAGGAATATTGTTTGAAGGGGTGGCCATAGAGGATGAGCCGCTCTGTTCCTTTTGTGTTGATGTGCTTTTTTCGCCGCAGGCGGTGCAACAAAGAATAACGCAAACGCATACTAAAAAATAAAGAATTCTTTTAGTCATAACTGAAAACTCCTCGTTACAAGAAAGGGCATTACCTAAAGGTGTGTTTTTCTGTTATATTTTAACT
The DNA here is from genome assembly GCA_045630025.1 of Acutalibacteraceae bacterium. Lineage (GTDB taxonomy): Bacteria > Bacillota > Clostridia > Oscillospirales > Acutalibacteraceae > RGIG2206. The sequence continues at coordinate 22,147 of JAZQSG010000046.1, read as the reverse complement.
CATTTGATGAAGCAAAGCAATACTTTTATAATATCACTAAAAACGCCGACGGTTTGTGTAAAAAAGTGAACTCATCTATTGATTTATTTGAGATGAATGTTACAATAAAAATAAATATAAATTCTGAAAGGGAAAGTTATATGAGCAACATAACAGTAACACCACAAATGATGGGTGATAATGCTACGCCCATACTTGAAAAAATAATTGCCGATGCCCCCGACGGTGCAACCGTGGTTTTTGAAGAGGGTACATATCCTTTGCTAAAAACTGTTATGATAAGGGACAAGCGCAATCTTACTCTTGAAGGCACAGGAGCCATCCTTTCACCCTATTTCAGCTTGCTGACGGGTGCCGATGACGGAGCGGGCGTGTTTGAGCTGTTTGGCTGCAAAAATTTTACTCTTCGCGGCTTCAAGGTGGCCTCTGATGTGCCCGTTAACACAGGCGGCACAGTTATCAACGCCACCGAAGAGTACGTAGATGTAGAACTTCATATCGAAAATGATTTTAGAGGCGACGAGCTGGTTATTGACGCTATGATATTTGATGACGATTGGTACCCCAAGGGCTGGCATTGGGCACAAGCTCCATACGATGAAAGTAAGCGGGTCAAAATTGCAGGTGAAATTCCCTGCGCCGCCCCCAAAAAGCTTGATTGTCCCCACCAAATGCTTAGCGGTAAGCGGGTGCGCATTTATTCTCAGCTGCTTAAGTGCTACGATTGGTCAAAAAGCGTATCTACCCTTAAGCCGGGCACAAAGTGCAACATCTCACACTCATATTACGGGCTTTCCGCCTTCGTTTTCAAGCAGTGCGACGGGGTGCTTATCGAAAGGGTTACTATGGCAAATTTCGGCGGCTTTGGCTTTACAATTTTGCCCCATTGCCGCGATTTCACCTTCCGCGGTCTGCGCTTTGCCTCTGATTGCCGCGAGCGTCAGCCCTACGCCCTAAACAGCGACGGCATACACACTACGGGTCTTGCGGGCAAGCTTATTATTGAGGATTGTCAGCTTGATTGCATAGGTGACGACAAGCTTAACGTGCACACCCAGGCGATGACGGTAAAAAAGGTTACCTCAACGGGTATGACCCTTATTTTTGATAAGCCCAACGGTGAAATTTCGCCCTATTGGTCACAGGCGGGGGACGTGCTGCGCATCTATAACCCCCACACCCTTGAGCTTAAGGGCAAGGTAACCATAACGTCGGCCGACCAAGGCAACGTAACCTTCAATCCCCACGGCGTAGATATAAAAGAGGGCGATTTCGTTTCTAACGATAAATACTATCCCGACGTAATTTTGCGCAACTGCACCTTTTGGCGCAATCGCGGACGCCACATCGTTTTGCAGGGTACCGACAACCTACTTATCGAAAACTGCACCTTCAACAACGGCGGCCCGTGGGCAGTGTATCTGTCAAGCGCCTTTGAATATTGGCTCGAGGTGGGACCACTCTCCAATGCAACTATACGAAACAATGTTTTTCGCGACGTTCGCGAAAGAGAGGACGACGGGCGAAGCACCGTTTTTGTTCGCATCAACGGCAAAAATCACCAAAACATACCCCCTGTGCATAAAAACATCACTATCGAAAATAATCGCTTCGAAAATATTTGCGGCCGACCCATTGCCGTGCAGCTTACCGACGGGGTAAGGGTGCAAAACAATACCTTCAAAAACTGCCTGATTCCCGAGGTGGATATTCAGCGCTGTACAAGGGTAATTTGCGAAAACAACAAACAGACCGAGGGGGCGCATACCCTATAGCAAAAAAATGCAGAATCAATCAATTTTTAACAACGTTGTACATTTACAGTTGTGAAGATTTTGTGGTATAATCTTTTGTGCAAAAAAGGAGGATAGCCAATGAAAAAGTTGTTATCTTTAATTCTTGTTATATTGATGCTGATGCTAACGGTTACAGCGTGTAATGACGATAGTGCTAACGGGGATTCCGGCAAGCCCAACGGCACAAGCTCTGTGAATTCGGGCGGCTCTAATGACGATACTTATGAAGAAGAGGAAGAAGAAGAGGAAGAAGAGGAAGAGGTGGTAGTAGTGCAAAGAGACTACTTGGAAGTAAATAAAACCAAATCCGCCACGGTGTCTATTGATGGAGTTAGCGGCACTGCCAACGCTGTTGCCACCGCTAAAATATATGACGAGGATACGGGCGAAAGCGCCGCCGCCTTTAAAAAGGGCGAGTTTGGCTTTTTCTCGGTTTATCTTAAAAGTGCCGACGTTTACGGCGTTGCAAAGGTTTCGTTGCACAAGGCCTCGGGCAGCGTTATCACCTCAATGGATTTTAAGATAACCTCTCAAGAAACCAACACCTGCTTGCGCTTTACCGCAACGGGTGAAGAGGCATACGTTACCATTACCTTAAATGGGGGAAGCGCATCTAAAATCTTGTTTGCAGAGCCCGAGCTTTATCATTCAAACGCTACCGAATTCAAATTCGTTCGCAGCGGTTATTATATGACCTACGACGGCTCGTGGAAGAGAAAGAAATATAAATTTGCCGATTATTATACCTCAACCGATCTTTCAAAGCAGATCGAGCGTTGCCACGACGTTTTGGTTGACGGCAAATATCTTTACGCTATCAGCACCACCCTGGGTTGCTTGTACAGCTTTGATATTTCTAACCCCAAAAAGCCCGTTTATCTTGACAGCATCGACGGCCTTGGCAACATTCGCCAAATGGAGTTTACCTCTGATAAAAAGGGAATAGTTGTTGTTGCAAGAACCTCGCAAACCTATGTTTTCGACGTTTCCAAGCCCAAAAATCTTAAGATTGCAAGCCGTATCGACAACCTTGAACTGGCAACGGGCGTTGACGTCAGCGGAAAATACTGCGTAATTGCAGACAGAACCCACGGCGTTACCATATTTGATATTTCCGATATTTACAATCCCGTCGGCATTTCAAACGCATCTACCGGCGAAACTCAAGACGTTGATATTTACGGCAACTATATTTATTGTGGCATCTGGGGCGACCGATGCATAAAGGTTGTTGATATTACCAATATCGACAAGCCGGTTGTTCTTACCAATCTGGAGCGTTCACTTGGCGGCCGTGGCGACGGCTTAACCATTCGCGACGGATATTTGTACGCTGCAACGGGTCAGCACGACGGCTCCGAGTCCGGCGCCGGCGGATATATCGGCAGCGGCTTTGAAATTTGGGATATCCGCGATCCTAAAAATCCCGTTCACCTGTCTACCGCCCGTATGGACGGCATTTGGGCAGGCACTCCCGATATTTGGAAGATAGAAATTTCGGGCAATTACGCTTACGTTGGCGGCTCATACAACGGTATGTACGTTTACGATGTTTCAAACAAGAAGAATCCTATTCGACTTGAGCATATCCAAATCGTAGCAAAAACTACCGATTTCAGATACAGCACGCTCACCAACACCAGCACCTATCCCTATCCCTTTGATACCAAGGTTGAAACCCATTCTCCCATTTACAACGTTGCCTGCACCGAGGGCTATATGTATCTTGCGGGCACCAGCGCCGGCTTGTTTATTCACAAGTCCAAGAACGCTCACCCCATAGATGAAAAAACCTGCAAGGCACCCACCGACAATGCAGACGGAACCTACTACGACGTAGATTTCACCAAATTCGGTTGGAAAGACGTTAAAACCTTCGATACTCAGGGAACACAGGCCTGGGCGGTGGCCACCAACGGCACCTACCTTTACGTAGCGTCAGGCATCAAGGGCATTTGCGTTCTTGATAAAAATATGAAGCAGATTTACAACTATCCATCCCTCGATATTACGATGGATGTAAAGATAGCAGGCAACGTGCTTGTAACGGCTGAATGTGACGCGGGTATTGCGGTTTACACCATAAACAGCAACGGCTCGTTGACCCTCAACTCTACCACCAAATCAAACAAAGAAAAATATTGGTACGTAGAGGGCACCCGTCAGCTTGAAATAGCCCCCAACGGCAAATACGTTGTTGCATACAGCAATGCACATATGGCGCTTTATAACATCTCTGATAAAAAGAAGGTTAACAGCGAATTTTTTGAAAACCGCTCTATGATTTATCAGCGCTTTATCGGCTTTGGCGTATCAACCGTTACAAACGCTAACGGCACCCACACCGATTACATCGTTGGTTATATGGGCAACAACGGTAAGGGCGCAATCTTTGAGTTTGAAAGAGAATCGGGCAAATACCGTCGTTACGACTGGAAGCTTGGCCTTTCAAACAACAGAGGTTTGTGTGCTTACGGAGATAAGATGTTTGCAACCATCGACAGCAATACCGTTGCAATGTTCTCGCCTGCCGAAATCGTAAAGAAATACGGTAAAGAGAACGGAACGATAGAGGTTGCACTTGCCAATATGCCTGAAGTCAAAAAGTTCTCGCTTAGCGGCAAAAGCGGAGCAATCGGCCCCATCTCGATTGCAAACGGCTATATGTTTATCCAGGGCGGTCAGGTTTCAAATATGAGGGTTGTTGATATCTCTAACCTGACGGGCAGAACCCTTAACGTTGTAAGCGCTATGGAAACCCGTGCTATGGCAGGTCACGCCATTGAGTTTAACGGCAAAACCGTTATGGCAATGGGTTACGCGGGCGTAGTTTCCTTTAAGGTATCCTAAATAAAACGAGCAAGTTCAACCGAACTTGCTCGTTTTTTTATATTGATGGGGCGTAATGCCAAACTTATTTTTAAATCGCAATATGAAATATGCGCTGTCGCAAAAGCCGGCCGAATAGCCCGCCTCAGTTACCGACTTGCCCGATTGCAAAAGAAATTTTGCATGGGCAAGTTTTTTCTCTTGAATAAAATCAATGGGTGATAGTTTTATGTACTGCTTAAACCATCGGTTGAGGGTTGAGCGGCTAATATGAAACCTTTCGGCCAATTGGTTTACACCGGTAATATCGGTATAGTAGTTGTTAATATAGTCGATTATTTCACTCACTTTGTCGGGCATATATTCAACGGGGGGAAGGGCGCTTTTGCTGTTGGCCAAAAGCTCGATTATCTCTAAAAACGAAACCAATTGCGAAAAGGACTGCTGCTTTTCGGTGGCATCGTACAGTCTTTCAAACAAAGCGATTATGCGGCCTTGGGCTTTCTCCGAAAAATTGTAGACGGTGTTGAAGCTTTCAAAAATATTTTTGATGGCCTCGTCGTCGCTTTCAAACCACAAGCAATAGCATTGATGACGGCACTCCTGATTGCAGATGCAATAGTGTATCTCGTTTGGGTGAGAAAAAACGATGGTCCCCTTGTTCACCTCATAAACGTTGTTGTTCACAAAAAAAGAAACCTCTCCCGACAGATTAAGATAAACCTCATAGCAATCGTGAATATGCACGTCGGTTTGCCCCGGCGCAAAGGGCTTAAAGTGGGTGTTTCTGAAGCCGATTTTGAAGCAGGTGTTTTTAAACGAAAGTATTTGGTCCAGCTTTTGCCGTTGATTTACCATATTAACCTCCTCACAAGCGACACCGATATTATATAAAGTGCTAAAAATGTTATATAAATATAATTTTTGTTATTATATAATACCATTAACAAAGCACTTAGTCAAGGAGGACGCGGTTTGAATCATACCCTTTTAATGCTCACTACTTTAGCGGCAGCGCTGATGGTCAGCATCTTGCGAAAGAGCATATCCAAAAGCAGCCACGGAGTATATACCTGCCTAATTTACAACCTTATAATATCTGCGACCGCCATAATAATATTGCTTTTTATGGGGGTTGGCAGTGCCTCCGTTTTCACGGTGCTGTTGGCAATGCTGTTTGGATTGACCATATTTTCACAGCAGCTGTCATACATAAAAGCCCTTGAAACGGGTTCCTTCTCTTACACCACCATAATCACGTCACTCGCGCTGCTGATACCCTCCTTTTCGGGAGCGATTTTGTGGGGCGAGCCCTTATTTTGGGGTAAACTGGCAGGCCTGGCGTTTATGATTCCCACCGTCATCCTTTCGGTCAGCAACAAAAGCGATACCCCCTCGCGCAAAGAAAAAAGCTGGCTTATGTGGTGCGGTGCCGCATTTTTGTGCGGCGGATTGGTGGGGGTAATACAAAAGCTTCACCAAAAGTCACCGTACAAAGGTGAAAGCAATGCGTTTTTATGGTATTCTTTCATTTTTTGCTTTGCTTACGCCCTTATCACACTGCTTATTGTCAAAAGAAAGTCTGCCGCCGAAAGTCACTCTTTAAGCAGGGGCGTAATTGCAATGATGTTTTTGGCAGGCATTTTTTACACCGCCAATCACTGCCTCAACCTGTACCTTTCGGGCAAAATAGACAGCGTCATATTTTTTCCTGCCGTCAATGGCGGAGGGTTACTGTTGACACTGCTGTCAGCCGCAATTATATTTAAAGAAAGGTTGGCACTTAAGCAGTGGATAGGCATCGGCTGCGGCATAATATCAATTTTACTGATATTTTTATCTTAAGGAGGATGGGTATGTTTTCTTTTTCAGTGTTCGAGCACAAAACGGAGCAGTACGGCTTTAAAATTGTTGAGCCCATATCAAAGGATTTCAGGGTGTTTATCAACGGACAAGAGGCCCCCGTATACACCTGCAGAATATCGAAGCATCCCTTTAACAGATTTTTTCCCGGTTATCAGCGCTCAATCGACCAGACCGAGCTGGCGTCCTTTGTTAACGTTGTCAGCACCGAAACGGTAAAGGTCGAAGTGGTTGTAAACAAAGAGTATGAAAAGCTGTTGCTGCGCCCCTCGGCTTTTAACCTCCCCTATACCAAAAAGGGCGACAGAATCTGCTTTGAGCTCGAGTCTCAGCGGCAAATCATTCTTGGCACGGACGATTACCACGAGTGTTTGTTCTTGTTCAACTCCCTGCCCATAGAGGCACCCAAAAGGGAAGACGTAACCTATTATTTCGGTCCCGGCATACACGTGGCTGGCAAAATCACCCTTAAGGATAATGAGAGTGTCTACGTGGATAAAGACGCCTTGGTGTTTGGCTCCATATTCGCCCAAAACGCCGAAAACATAACCGTTACGGGAAACGGTATGTTTGACGACTCCTCCGAGGCCCGCTTTACCCGTTGCGGTTACGAAAGCTACGTAAACGGAAACATCAAATTTTTCGACTGCAAAAATATAACCATCAAGGGCGTTTTGTTCCGTGACTCTGCTATTTGGTGCGTAAATTTGTTCCATTGCGAAAATGCTACCGTTGATAACGTTAAGGTTTTCGGTCAGTGGCGCTACAACACCGACGGCATTGATATTGTCAACAGCAAAGGGGTGACGGTAAAGGACTCCTTCGTCCACTCCTTTGACGATGCAATCGTTATAAAGGGCATCGACCGCTATTTTAACACAAGCAACGAGAATATCACCGTTGATAACTGCACGCTGTGGTGTGATTGGGGCAAAACCTGCGAGCTTGGCATAGAAACCTCTTGCCGCGAATACAAAAACATCACCTTTAAAAACTGCAATATTTTAAGGGCAGGCAACACCGCTCTTGATATACAAAACGGTGACTTTGCCGAAATTCATCATATCACCTTTGAAAATATCAGCGTCGAGTTTAATGCTTTTGACCAATTTCCCGTTTATCAGATGACCGATGAAACGGTCTACGATGGCGGCGACAGGGTTATGATACCCCACTTGATTCAAATCAAAAACCACCGCTACCGCGAGGGGCTGTGGAAAGGGCAATATTCTCTGCCCGACGAATTTGATTTAACGGGTATAAAAGTTGCCTCCGTGCACGACGTAACCTTTAAAAACATCAGGGTTTATTATGACGAGGGCTTGCCCACGACAGAGGGCAACCCCACGGTTTTGATTGAGCAAAAATCCACTGTGGAGGGCGCAGAATTTTACAACGTTACCGTAGAGGACGTTTTTGTAAACGGCAAAAAAATCCGATAAAAGGGGCTGTTAAAATGATTGATTTTTCACCTGCAAAATGGATATGGACTCGAGATAACGTCACCCCCGACCAAAAGGTGGTTATACAAAAGCGCTTCACTCTTGATAAAAAGCCCAAGTCAGCCCTCGCATATATCGGTGCAGAAACAAAGTTTTGGCTGTGGATTAACGGACGGCTCACCGTCTTTGAGGGCGGCGTTTTCCGCGAAAGCCGCAAGGGCTGCGGATATGCCGAAAAGGTGGATATTGCCTCTTATCTTAAAAGTGGTGAAAACACCGTTACCGCCTTCGTTTGGTTTTACGGCAACGGCGGCAGAAACAACGTTAATTCGGGCGAGGGCGGATTTATTTTCAAATGCGACGAAATAGGTCTGTATTCCGATTCAACCTTTTTGGTTGCCAATCACCCTGCCTATATAAAGACCGAGCCGCCCCATCCCTCCTACCTTTACGGTGGCGAAAACGTAGGGTTCGACGCTAATGCGGATATTGGCGATTTTACCTGCCCGAGCTTTGCTTACGGTGGATTTTCGGATGCTACTGAGCACGAAAACAAGGTGTGGGGCGATATGATAGAGTCACCGCTGCCTCTTATCAAGGTCTATCCCAAGCAAGCGCTGCCCTTTACCCATACCGATAGCGGACTTGTTGCCAACCTTCCCTATGCAATGGCGGCCACCTTTTCCTTCACTCTGCGGGCCGAAGGGGGCGAAAGGGTAGATATTCGCACCGACCGATACACCGTCAACGGTGGTCCGGGTGACGAACGTCACGCCTATAACAGCCACCGCATTGAATATATCTGCAAAAGGGGACTTAATCAGTTTGAAGGGCTTACGTACCTTTACGGTGAGCAAATTATAGCTACCTTCCCCAAAAGCGTTAAAATCGAAGAGCTTTACTTTACCGAGAGCGGCTACGATACCTGTCAGGTGGGCAGCTTTGTTACCGACAACCCCTTGTTTAACCGATTGATTGAAAAGTCCGTCCGCACCCTTTACGTGTGTATGCGCAACAATTTTATGGATTGCCCCGACCGAGAGCGCGGCCAGTGGATTGGCGACGTTTCGGTGCAGGCACCTCAGGTGTTTTTCGTCTTTGACGACAACGCCAAAAAGCTGCTAAAAAAATCCATATGCGATTTTATTCATCTTAAAAAAGGCGACGTGCTTTTGGGCAACGTACCCGGCGAGCATTCCTCCGAGCTGCCTTCGCAAAGTCTGGTCGCCATAAGTGAGTTTGGCTTGATAGGGGAGTATTATCACTACTCTCTCGACCGAGAAATCCCACCCTTGGTGCTTGAGCCCATGGTGAATTATCTGAAGCTGTGGGACTTGGATGAAAGCGGTCTTGTGTTTTCTCGAAAAGGTGATTGGCGATGGTTTGATCACCTCTACAACGTTGATGGAGCGGTTATTGAAAACTGCCTGTACGTTGCGGCGGCAAAATTTGCTCTTAAAATGGCGGCTGAATGTAACAACCACGCCTACGATGATTTTTTAAACCAACGGGTTAAAACTATAAGCGAAAGCATCGAAAAGCATTTTTGGCAAGGAGAATATTACGCATCGGGGGATTTTGTTGACGAGCGCGCCAACGCCGTTGCGGTTTTGTCGGGTGTTTGCCCCGCCGAACGGTATGCACAAATGCGAAAAATCCTGCTTACCGTGTGCCATTCCACCCCATATTTTGAGCGGTTTGTGCTGCTTGCACTGTGCGAGATGGGATATATTAAGGATGCCTACAACCGAATGATGTGCCGATATTACGGCCTTGCGACCAACGAAAATTCAACCCTGTGGGAGGACTTCTTTATACTTGGCACAAAAAATCACGCTTGGTCGGGCTGCCCGTTGGAAATCGCCTTTAAATATATTTTGGGCTTAAAAACCGACGACGCTTTTAAAAGCTACACCCTGTCACCCGTTGAGGATATATTCGGCGAAATCAAATGCACCTTTACCGCAGGCGGCAACAGGGTAGAAAAGCATTTTTGTTGATTTTTGGTGAGGGCGGTATTATACTGTTAGCGAGGTGGTCGGTTTGAAGCATAAGCAAAATTTGCACACTCACACAACCTACGTTGACGGAAAGGATACCCCTGAAGAACTGATTGTTGAGGCCATAAGCAAGGGGTTTGATTCTATCGGCTTTTCAGAGCACAGCTTTATTCCCTATGCCAACAACGGGCGTGCGCCGGAGGGCAAGCAGCTCACCGCCGATCAAACGGTGCTGTACAAACGGGAGATACTGGGTTTAAAAGCTAAATACCGCGGTGAAATCGGCGTTTTTTGCGGATTGGAGTATGACTTTCACTCCGGCCTCGACGTCGATGGATTTGATTATATCATCGGCTCGGTGCATTGCCTTGATGCCGATGGCGGCGCTGTTAACTTTATCAGCGGCAATGACAACCCCGACAGCCACATCAAATACTATTTTGGTGGCGACGGGCTGAAATTTGCCAAGGCCTATTATGAAAACGTGGCCCGTTTGCCCGAAAAAACCAACTGCGACATTATCGGCCATTTTGATGTTATCACCCGCAACAATCAGCGGGATAAATTTATCGACACAACCTCGAAGACTTATCTTGATTTGGGCCTTGAGGCCATTCACGCGCTGAAGGGCAAGGTGCCTTTTTTTGAGCTGAACACGGGGGCAATCCCTCGGGGATACACCTCTGCCCCATTCCCTCAGTTTGAGTTTTTGAAAGAGTTTGAACGGCTTGGATTTGGGGTTATCATTACCTCTGACTGTCACGATAAGGACTACCTGGACTACTTCTTTGATGAGGCGAGGGAGATTGTAAAAGCGGCAGGATTTAAATCCAAATGGATACTCACCGACGGTGGGTTTAAAGAGATTGAGTTGTAAACAAAGGATTGGATTTTATGAATAAAATCATTGATATTGCTGACAGACGGGAGCCCTTTTGGGACGATTATCTGGTTGACAGAGAATTATCCGACACCACTGTGCAGGTGTGCCCTTTGGGTGAGCCCGTTCAGGTGGCCGAAATACCCGACTCCGTTTTAAGCTATCCATCCATTTGCAAGGTGGATGACGAATACAGAATGTACTATATCGCAGGTTGGATGGACGGCGACGTTATGCTTGACGACGACGGCAGCTCATACCATCTTGGCGTTAAGGTTATCGTAAGCCGCGACGGTATAAATTGGGAGTTTCCCAAGGTTAACGGGCGCGACGACAACGTGACCATTGAAAACATTCTTGACAACGTTTTTGTTTATCGCGACAGCAATCCCCACTGCCCTGCCGACGAGCTTTACAAGGCGGTGGCAAGCGGTCGATACATAGACAACAAATACGGACTTTATATGTTTACCTCGGCCGATGGCTTTGATTTTAAGCTGTCAAGATTTATCACCGACAAGGGCACGTTTGACACCTGCAACACCCTGCACTATATAGACGGCAGATACGTTTGCTACGTTCGTTCGTGGCACGATTATAAGGCGCCTGAAAATGAGCGCGACTGTATGATGAATGATTTTTATCACACTCCTACTCCCGGCAAGGAGGCCTGCAGTCTGCGCAGCATTTGCGTCCTATATTCAGATGATTGCGTCAACTGGAGTGACCCCATTGAGCTTGAATACACCGACGACCTTGACCATCAGATGTACACCAACAACGCTATGGTTTATGAGCGTGCACCTCATATGATGATAGGATTCCCCATCCGTTACTGCGAGCGACTCGTGTGGAACGGCAACTATGAGCAGATGTGCGGCTATGAGGGACGTTGGAAATCCTACAACTCAGCCAATCCACGAGAGGGGCTTGCGCTCACCGACTGTCTGTTTATGTTCAGCCGTGACACAAAAACCTGGACAAGATTTAACGAGGCGTTTATTACTCCCGGATATGAGCAGAAGTACAACTGGGTTTACGGTGACTGCTACCCTGCCTTTGGCTTTGTTGACACGGGTAAGGAATATTATATGATGTATACCCACGGCTATCATCACGAGTTTAACAAGCATAAGCCCATCTATATGTACAAGGTGCGAAAGGATGGCTTTGCCTGTCACAAGGCGGATGCCACCGAGCGCGTTATTGTAACCAAGCCCATTACCTTTAAGGGCAGCGAGCTGCACGTTAACTTTGAAAGCTCGCCCTATGGCTATATTATAGTTGAGCTTTTGGATGAGGATGGCAATTTAATCCCCGACAAGCGCTCCTTTGAGGTGTTTGGCAATACCATCGACCGCAAGGTGATTTTTGAGGATGGCAGCGATTTTGCTCCCTTTGAAGGGCAAGCGGTCAGACTGCGCTTTCGTATGAGAGATGCCAAGCTTTATTCGATGAAATTTGAGTAAATCAAGCAGGTGCGATATAAAAAATCGGCATTAGACTTAGCCCTTACAAGCAGGCCTTGCGACCAACGAAAATTCAACTACCGCAGACGGCAACAGGGTAGAAAAGCATTTTTGTTTTGACGGTCAATAATCTGCAAAAATTAACAAAACAACATCAAAAAATTGCTAATTATAAAGTTCACTTCTTTGCTAAGAATAATAAGGCAAACGCAAAATCAAACAGCGAGGAGTGAAAAACACATGGCTAACAAAAATGTAGTGCCCGAAGCACGTGAGGCCCTCAACCGTTTCAAGATGGAGGCCGCTTCCGAGGTTGGTGTAAACCTTAAGCAGGGCTACAACGGTGACCTCACCTCTAAGCAGGCAGGTTCTATCGGCGGTCAAATGGTAAAGAAAATGATCGAGTCTTATGAGAACAGCATGAAGTAATTAGGCACTAAAAAAGCGGCTGTGCAGAGCAATCGACACAGTCGCTTTAATTGTGCAATCTGCAACCATAGGGGCGCAGCTGACGATATTAACGTCAAGCCGTAAAAGCTCTTATTGAAGAGTTGTAATATTGTCGCAACGGTAAAACTGAATTAAAAGATAAAAAGCACTGTGGAAAATCGCGGTGCTTTTATATTTTGATAGTCTTATTTTGACATTGCAAAAACTAACAGTACCGCAAAAAGACAATATTGTGCTAAAATAGGATAAATTCGTACATTGTTAATTGGGGCAAAAAATGGTTTAATTAAGGTGAATAAATAATTTGGAGTGTTAACTATGGAAAAGCTTGCAATTTTAGGCGGCAAACCCGCCATTGAAAATCCTCCTGCAGAAATTTTTGCATGGCCCATTATCACCAAAGAGGATGAAGAGGCATACCTTGACGTGCTTCGCAACAACAGCTTCTCGGGCACCGACATCACCGAAAAGCTGCAAGAGGAGTTTGCGCAGTGGATTGGCACCGATTATGCGGTAGCATACTGCAACGGCACTCTTTCTCTTGCTGCCGCAATGTTTGCCATTGGCCTTAAAGCAGGTGACGAGATTATTTGCACCACCAAAACCTATTGGGCAAGCGTTTTGCAGGCAATGTCAATGGGCGCCACCCCCGTTTTCTGCAATATCGACGACAATCTTTCAATGGACCCCGACGATATCGAGCGCTGCATCACCAAAAACACCAAGGCGCTTATGGTGGTTCACTACATATCGTACCCTGCCGATATGGACAGAATTATGGCCATCGCCAAAAAGCACAACCTTAAGGTTATCGAGGACGTATCTCACGCTCAAGGCGGCTTATACAAGGGTAAGCGTCTTGGCACCTTTGGCGACGTTGCCGCAATGAGTCTTATGAGCTGCAAATCCTTTGCTGCAGGTGAGCTTGGTATGCTTGTTACCAGCGACAAAAAAATTTGTGAGCGCGCTATCGCCTACGCCCACTACGAGCGCAACTGCGAAAAATACATTACCGAAAGTGACGACCTCAAGCCCTACTTCAATATGCCCCTGGGCTTTGTAAAGGGTCGCGCCAATCAGTCCTCCTCCGCCCTTGCTCGCGTTCAGCTTAAGTATTACGATGAGCGCTGTGTTGAGGTCAGAAAAGCTATGAACTATTTTTGGGATTTGCTTGAGGGAGTGCCCGGCATTCGCGCCATCCGCGTTGACGAGTCTACCGGCTCTAATATGGCGGGCTGGTACTGTGCCCACGGCACCTATCATCCCGAGGAGCTTGGCGGCCTATCGGTCAAAAGGTTTTGCGAGGCCGTTCGTGCAGAGGGCTACGGCGGCTGTTGGGACGGCGCCAACTACTGCCTGCACAACCACGAAATTTTCAAGAGCTTCGACTTCTTAGGTCTTGGCAAGCCCACTCGCAACACCTTTAACGACCGTGATGCAAGTGCCGACGATGACAAGTGCAACCCCTCTAACGAGAAGCAGTGCTTCCTTGTGCCTCGCTTTGTGAAATTCGACAAAGAGTGGATTGAAAAATATGCTGCCGCCTTCAAAAAGGTGGCCGAGTCATATCAGCTTCTTTTGGATGAAGATGCCGAACAAGCCCAAGGCGGCCGTTGGTACGGAATGTCAAACGATTGATTTATTTTTAAAAATATAGTGAAATTTAGTTAATATTGTGCTATAATCATACCTATAGATATTTTTGCACAAAGGAATGATTTTTTGGATAAGACCTTGCTCAACCAAATAAGAGTGCATCCCCACCGCATAGCACAAATTAACGATATTAACGCCATGCGCAGTGCCCTTCATGAAGACGTAGAAATCAAGTGCTTTTATGAGGGCGCTGCCACTCTGCTTATAGAAAACCAAACCATCAACGTAAAAGCAGGGGACGTGGTGGTTATCAACCCCTACGAATTTCACGCCACCGTCAAGTGCGGCGAAGAAACCGAGACAGGCAAATACCATCTGTTTATGGTGCCGCTTGACTACCTTGGTGACAATAAGGATTTAGACCTGCGCGGCCTGATTTTTGAGCAAAAAAACTCGTTTATTCATCACTTCAGCGGCAACGAGATGCTTTACAATTTGCTTATGCAGGCGGCAGAGGAGCACCTTGCCCAAGACGTAGGATGTGCCGCTTGCATCCGTGGGCTTATGAGTCAGTTTTTCGTTCAGCTGCTGCGTTGCGGTGTGTCAGAAAAAAGCGACTATCTTGTGGGCACCGACGATATACGCTCCTTCTCCCTTATCGAGCCGGCGTTGCGCCACATTCGCGATAACTATTCCCAAGGCATAACTCTTGACGAACTGGCCGATCTTTGCGGCGTCAGCAAGCATTATTTTTGCCGCGTTTTCAGGGCGGTTACAGAAAAAACGGCTATGGAATATTTGCGAGATTATCGCATAACCGTTGCTGATACTTTGCTTGATAACACCGACAAAAGCATAACCGAAATTGCCGAAATATGCGGCTTCGAGGGTGCCAACTACTTCTGTCGCAGCTACAAGGCGGTGTGCGGCATTTCTCCCGGCAAACGGCGCAAAAGCAACTAAAATGACAAATTCGACCTTAAAAGGAAGGATTAAAGTGGAAAATTACAAAACTATCAAAAAAATTGATATCCATTCTCACGCCTATCCCTTTGCAGAGTATTTTCCCCCTGCGTACAGCGGTGAGCGGTTTATCTCGGTAAACGAGCTGATTGCCTTTCAGGATAAAATCGGCATCGACAAAAGCGTGCTTTTGCCTCTTTCCGCCGCCGAGGGAGTGATAACCCCCTGCCCAAGTGAAAACTGCAAATATTTGGCCGACAAATACCCCAACCGTTTTATATGGTTTTGCAACGTTGATCCTCGCGCCTGCGGTAATATTGAAACGGCCAATCTTTACGATACCTTGGCCTTTTACAAGTCTATCGGTGCCAAGGGTGTAGGCGAAATCACCGCCAATATTTATGCCGACGACCCCAAACTTTACAACCTTTTTGCCGCTTGCGAAAGGTTAGATTTGCCCTGCACCATCCATATCGCCACCGACTTTGTCAACTACGGCATTGTGGACGATATGGGGCTGCCCCGTATCGAGAAAATTTTGCAAAGCTTTCCCAAGCTTAAGCTTTTGGGCCATTCTCAAGCTTTTTGGTGCGAGATTACCTCTACTTGCAAAGAGGAAGATAGAAACGCCTACCCCACCGGCAAGGTGACCGAGGGCCGAATTGCACAGCTTATGCGCAAATACGACAACCTTTATTGCGATATTTCAGCAGGCAGCGGAGCCGCCGCCTTTATGCGCGACCCTGAATATGCCGTCAAGTTTATCAACGAATTTGCCGACAGAATCCTTTACGGCGTGGATATTTGTCTTGCAAGCCAAACCTTCCCCTTCGGCTTTGACGAGTTCCTTAAGGGGCTTGTGGAGGATGGCAAAATTACCGATGAAACCTATTGCAAAATCGTGCGTTACAATGCCGAAAAGCTGCTGGGCCTGTAATCGCAGACGGAGGATTTTACATTGAAAAAGATATTGAACTTCGCCATTTTGGGTTGCGGAATGATAGCCGATATTCACGCCAAGGCCATCGCATCCCTTGAAAATGCTCGGCTTGTGGGCGTTGCCGATAACAAGGCAGAGGTTGCTCAAGACTTCGCTCAAAAATACGGTGTCAAGGCATATGCAAGCTATGAAGAACTGATTGCCGACAAGGTTGACGCTGTGTGCATCTGCACTCCCAGCGGATTTCACACCCAAAACGCCATCGATGCCCTTAATGCAGGCAAGCACGTGGTGCTCGAAAAGCCCATGGCCATCACTGCAGCCGACACCGAAAGGATTATTGAAGCATGCAAAAAGACCGACAAAAAGCTGACGGTCATTTCTCAAATGAGATTTGCAAAGGACGTCAACAAGCTTAAAAAGCTGGTTGAGCAGGGCGCCTTTGGCACCCTTGCCTTTTGCAATATTTATATGAAATATTGGCGCTCACCCGAATATTTTGCCTCAAGCAGCTGGAAGGGCACTCTTGCCTTTGATGGGGGCGGCGCGCTGATGAATCAAGGCATTCACGGTGTTGATTTGCTTCTTTATATAGCAGGGGACGCCAACGTTTTGGGCGCCAAAAAGCAGACCGTCTATCACAAGGTAGAGGTTGAAGATTCGGTTGCCGCCTTGCTCCAATTTGAAAACGGAGCCATCGGCACGGTAGAGGCCTCCACCTGCACCTATCCCGGCTTTGAGCGTCGAATTGAGATTTTGGGCAGCAGCGGCTGTGCCGTGCTGTGCGAGGATAAGCTTGAAAAGCTGATTGTGGGCGGTCAATCGTTGCTTGAGGGCGATAGCGGCACTGTTGCGGCCACCGCAAGCAATCCCGCTGCAGTGCAGTATGAAAATCACGCCCTGCAGATTGACAACCTTATCAAGGCCATAGAGGGCAGTGAGCCCTTGCTGATAGATGGCCGCGAGGGCCAACGCGCAGTAAGGCTGATTGAGCAGATTTACTCCTTTTAAGACGGGTGAGCGGTATGAGCAAATTTAAAAAGTATTTTATGCCGGGGCTGATGATTGTCTCGGCTATCGCCGTTTTGATTATCGCAATAGTTGTGCGGCAAACCTTTTGGACTATTATCCCCATTTTAGTTTCGCTGACCATCGGTCTGATGCAATCAAGGGCAAGCCGATTGGCTCCCCTGATAGGCGGACTTAACTCTATTATCTACGCGGGGGTCTATATTTATCAGGGCCTTTACGGTATGTGCGTTTACGCCTTGCTCGTTTCCTTCCCCATTCAGCTTGTCACCTTCTTTTTGTGGCGCAAAAATGCGTGGAAGGGAAGCACGATCTTTCGCAAAATGAAGGGCAAAACAAGGCTTGTTTTAGCGGTCGGATTTGTGGCGGCGGTGGCTCTTGTTCAATTTGTGCTGATGCAGTTAAATTCCGATTACGCATTCCTTGACAGTGCTTGCACCATGTTGGGCATGGCCTGCACTTTGCTTACTATGTTTGCTTACATCGAGTATACCTGGCTTATGATAATAAACAGTTTTATCAACGTTGTTTTGTATGGCGTTATGGCTGCTACCGCCCCTCAGCAGGGCATAACCTACCTGATTTATGCGTCCTATTTGCTTATTTGCCAAGTGGTGGCATTTTTCGAGGTGCGAAAAATTTACAAACAACAACAGCAATAAGAGGCGATTTTATGTATTCAAAATTACCCCAACTCAAAAAAGACAAGGTTATGGACTTTGACCACTTTCCGAGCCGCTTTCACGCCGCCGTGTTTAAACTGTGGGAAACCTGCTCGGCAGAGGATATTGCCGCTGCGCTTGACATTGATATAAAGTATATTTTAAAGGCGGCCGAGGATATGGGTCTGCCTTCTCAAAAGCACACCCATTTGTGGAAAGAAAAGGGCTACATAACCACCATTCGCAACGCCTGGCATATTTTGCCCTATGAAAACCTGCTTAAACTTCTTGGTTGGACAGAGGACGAGCTTGCCACCATTTTAAAGGAAGACGACTTTTTGTTTGTAAAGCTGGGCGATTTCAAGCCCTGGTGCGATCCTATCACCCTGCCCGAGCTTGACGAAAAGGGCAAGGCCCGACTTGACGCTATTAAGGCAATAATGACCTCTTATTTTGCCGATATGTTCTGTGGCGCAGTGCCCTTTGACTTTGGCAATTTCGGTTGCGACGAGGCCGACTCTGCCCCCGAAAACGACGGGCTGCGACTTATCTATTCTTACTTTGGATTATACGGCAAAGCCCTTGATTGCGAGGTAGAGTTGTCCTATTCAAAAGAGCTGCTGTCTGCCTATAAAAAGCAGGGCGTCAACGCTGTGTGGCTACCTGCGGCACTGTATCAGCTTGTGCCGTTTCCCTTTGACGAGTCTTTTTCAAAGGGCTACAAGGTGCGCCTTGCCAATCTGAAAAAGCTTATCAAAATAGCCAAGGAATACGGCATCAAGGTTTATCTTTATCTTAACGAGCCCCGCTGTATGCCCAACTATTTTTTTGACAAATATCCCGAATTAAAGGGCACGGTGCAAAACAATTATTCATCCCTTTGCACCTCCAACCCCAAGGTGATGGACTACCTGCGGTATGCCGTCAGGTACCTTTGTCAGCAGGTGAGTGATATCGGCGGATTTTTCTGCATTACCTGTTCCGAAAACCTTACCCATTGCCGCTCACGTCACGATATTACATCCCTCTGCCCACGCTGTGCCGAGGTTAAGGTATCCAAGCTGGTGGCCGACGTAATGACCGCCATCAACAGCGAGGCCAAGGCGGTCAATCCCGAAATCAAGGTTATCGCGTGGACTTGGGCGTGGGAAGAATATATGGATGATGACGAGGTTATAGAATGCCTTAACAGTATGCCCAAAGATGTTATTCTTTTATCTAACAGTGAGGTTAATAAAGAATTTGTGATCGGCGGTGTTGAAGGTCGCGTGCGTGATTACAGCATCTCAATCCCCGGCCCCTCCGACTTTGCCAAGCGCACCTGGCAGGTGGCGCGCCAAAAGGGGCTCGAGGTAGGCGCCAAGGTACAAATCAACTCCAGCTGGGAGTGTAGCACCCTGCCATATCTGCCTGTGTTTGATTTGGTGCGCGAGCATATGACCAACCTTAAAAATGAGGGCGTCAAGCACCTTTTTCTTAGTTGGACTTTGGGTGGCTACCCCTCAATCAGTATGAAAATAGCCACCTCCTGCCTTGCAGACTCCGACGAAGAAAGCTATAAGCAACTTTTAAAGGATGAGTTTGGGGAATGGTCTGAGGCGGTCTACAACTCATCAAAGGCATTTTCTGAGGCGTTCAGAGAATATCCCTTCCATATTTACTGTGTTTATAACGGTCCTCACAATGCAGGCCCCTCCAACCCCTTGTATCTAACCCCAAGCGGTTTTCAAGCCACTATGACCTGCTATGCCTACGACGATATTGACAGTTGGAGATGTATCTATCCTCGCAACGTTTATTCAGAACAGTTTCACAAGGTAAGCGACAAGTGGGAAAAGGGACTTGAATTTATCAAAACAATGCCCGACTGTGAATATAAGCAGATGGCATACGGCGCCTATTATATATTCAGGTCCTGTTATTTGCAGACCAAGTTTGTGCTTTGCAGAGAAGAGGGCGACACCTCCTCACTGCTGACTGTTGCAAAGGAAGAAAAGCAGCTGGCCTACGAAATGTACAAGCTGATGACTAAAAACAGCGGCATCGGCTACGAGGCAGCCAACCACTACTATTACAACAAGGGTATGCTTGCCGAGAAATATCTGATTTGCGACTATATTCAGTCGGCTTTGTCTTAAAGGAGATTTTGATGGAATTTTACATAGCCCAAGGCATAAGCATTATCACCTGCATCGTTGCCGTAATTATGGTGCAGCTTAACAGTATGAAAATGATATTGCTCTTTCAGATTATTGCCAATATGCTGTCTGCCTCTACCTATTTTCTCCTTGGCGGAATATCGGGGGCAGGGATATGCTTTATCGCCATTGTTCAATCGGTGGTAATGTATTTTTACGATGCCAAAAAAGTCAAACCTCATCTTGGAGTTATCATCGGCTTTATAGCAGCGTATCTGCTTTGCTCGGTGATTTATTACCAAAGCCCCGTGGATATTTTTTCAGGTCTTGCGGCCGTCTTTTTTGCCATCAGCATTGTGCAAACCAAGCCTCGTGCCTCCAAGGGCTGGTACAGTCTTAACCCCTTGTGCTGGCTTGTATATGATTTGTCTTCTGCGGCCTATGTCAATTTTGGGCTTCACCTGTCAATTTTAATCTCGTCGGCCATCGCTTTGTGCCGAAAAAAGGAGCAATAGTATGAGCAACTGCTACAGCAATTATAAGCACCGTCCCCTTGTGGGTGAGCAGGTGGAATGGGCTGGTTATTGGATAACCTCACAGCGCTTTTATCATACCGAAAATTGCCATAAATACGCTTGGAACCGTATCGAATGCTTTGATTCTGAAATTCAAAACATTCACACCTTTTTCAGAAAAAAATTCACCGTGGCAGATAAAGCCGTTGCCTCTGCAAAGCTGTTTATAACGGGCGACGACCTTTATAAGCTGTTTGTCAACGGTTGTTTTGTGGGCGAGGGGCCCGCACAATCCTTCCCCTTTGCTTATAACTATAACTGCTTCGACGTAACCGACCTTATCAAGAGTGGCGGCAACACCATTGCCGTGCAGCTTTATTATCAAGGCCTTTTCAATATCTATGTGCTGTCGGCCGACCACCTTTGCGGAATGATTGCCCAGCTTGAAATCACCTTTAAGGACGGCACAACACAAACTGTTTTGAGTGACAAGACTTGGAGATACTCTGAGATTGATGCTTACAGTGGCATAACTCAGGGCGGTCTTACCCATTTTTCAGAGGATATTGATATGCAAAAATATCCCAAAAAGTGGCGTGATTACGATTTTGACGACTCTGCCTGGAGCAAGCCCTTGCGCCAAGGCAAGCCCCTGCCTATGGAGTATAATCTGGTGCCTCAAATCACCCCCACCGTCAAGCATGAGGAGGTTTATCCCGTGCAAATCAAGGCCATCGACGGTGGCTATTGGTTCGACTTCGGCACCGAAATGACCGGTTCTGTTTTGGCTACCCTCAAGGGTGAAAAAGGTCAGCAGGTCGAGTTTCGCTACGGTGAAGAGCTGCTTGACGACGGCCGAGTCCGTTACGAAATCCGCGCCAATTGTATTTATAAAGAAATTATCACTCTCACGGGGGAGGAGGATTTTACCGAGTTTTTCGAGTACAAGGGCTTCAGGTATGCCGAGCTTTTAAATCCTCCTGCCGATTTTGATCCCACCACGGTTTACGTTTTCAACCGCAACTATCCCTATCCCGACAAAATTGCCACCTTCAACTGCTCCAACGAGCTGATGAACAAGGTGTGGCAGATAACCGTCAACACCCTGAAAGCAGGCGTGCAGGATACCTATTACGACTGCCCCACAAGGGAGCGCGGCGGCTTTGTGGGTGACGCGCTGCTTTCAAGTATGCCCCACCTTATTATTACGGGGGACCTGCGCATCTATATCAAATATATGGTTGACCTGCTCAACTCATCCCGCTATTCGCCCACAATTTCGGCCCACGTGCCAAGCTACAACCTTAATTTTTGCTCTGAATATTCCGCCTTGGTGCCCCATTTTCTTGAAAATTACTACCTCTGCACAGGGGATAAGGCCTTTCTTAAAAAGCTGCTTCCCGTTGCCGAGGGAGTGTGGGACTACTTTTCCGACTTCTTAAACGACGACGGATTGCTCGAGGCCATTCAGCACATCGAAAAGGTGCCCAAGAATATGGCGCCCATCCTGCTCGATTGGCCCAAAAACCACCGCGACGACTACGATTTTGACGAGTTCGGTCACAAAGGCATATG
>JAZQSG010000045.1:0-1269 GCA_045630025.1 Acutalibacteraceae bacterium | reverse complement strand
TCTTTTTCAGTTCGTCGATAATGCGCTGCATTTCGCGAATCTTTTTTTCTTGAAAGCTGAGGGTTTCGGCCACGGCTGATATAAACTCATCAACCTCGGTAGCGCGATAGCCGTTCATACCTGCTTTTTGGAACTGATAGTTCAAAGCTTGTTCGGAAGTTAACATTATGTTTCCACCTTTCGTGTTTTCAGATGTATTTTCTTACCAACAGCACCGTTCTGCCCTTTCGGGTCATTTCCGAGCAACTGTCAATTATAAATTTTCCTTTGCCTCTGACGGTTATCATACTGCCGCCCACAACCTTTTTTGAGGTTGACAGGCACTCGGCAGAATCTACCGTTACAAGACCCGATGCTATTACCGTTTCGGCTTTACTGCGTGAGTAAGAGCAAAGTGCCCCCACAATGCAGTCAAGTCGGGCAGATGCCACCGTTAAGCGAATTTCTTGAAATCCGCCCCCCACAGGCAGTGGAGAGGTGTAGCCCTTTTGCAGCTTTACACCCTCACCGCCTACCTTGTCAAGCTGAGTCATAACATAGTCAACAACGGTGGATGAAAGAAAAATCACACCTCGGCTGCCATCGGTTAGTATGTCGCCCACCGCATCGCGACGGATACCCAAAGACATCAAACTGCCCAACCAATCCCTATGGGTTAGTTGAGCGGTAGGACGTGCAGTTGCCGTAACTGCTTGTAATGGATAATCGTCGGCGGTTATCTGCTCGTATTCAGGGTAGATGCACATATAGACCCTTTCGGCCCCTTCGTAGCCACCGTAAAAGGCAACGTTGCCGTAGCCAGCCGCCGCCTTTTTGGCGACCGACACACCGTGGCCGTCGAGAAAGCCGATAAAGCGTGTGCTGTAACGCTGAAGGGCGGATGCTACACCGTCTTCAACGCGACTTACAATAAGCTTATCTTCGCCGTTTATGTTATCTGCCATTAGGGGCGAAAGTATGAGCTGCTTTCTACGTCTTCAAAAAGAACGTCGCCCATAACGTCAACGTTGTTGGGGGTTACAACAAAAGCGTTGTTGGCGGCACGCTTGATGGTGCCCTTGTTGGCGTAGGCAACACCGCTTAAGAAATCTACCAAACGACGAACAACGTCTTTAGGTGCATTCTCAAGGTTAACAACAACGGTGCGCTTGGCACAAAGATGGTCGGCAATGGCCAAACCGTCTTCAAAATTTTCGGGTTTTACAAGCACAACCTGAAGCTGGGGTGCGCTGTTGATATTAACAACGTTTTTGGGAGCGTCGTTGCGAG
>JAZQSG010000044.1:0-1669 GCA_045630025.1 Acutalibacteraceae bacterium | reverse complement strand
ACGTGCAAAACCTTTTCTTTGAGGCGCACGACATTATGGTTTCGATGCGCTCACTTCACGAGAAACTAAAATTAATGAGTGCCGACAAGCCCTGCGAGCGTTACACGCACCTTAAAGAACTGTTGGCACTGCACGACCGTTACCGTAAATGCTACAACACTTACGACGGCTACGACACCGCCGAAGCAAAAGCGGACGGCAACCAACCAACCGAAAGCAAAGAAAATGCAGCCGACCCCGACGAACTGGCGAAAGCCATTGGCACCTATCGGGGCTACATTGTAACCAATATTGAGAAGTTGGCCGCTTTCGTCGATGCTGGCAAAACCAGCAAGGCCGACCGCCTGCGCGAAAAAATGCAAAGCCGTTTCGATGAGTGCAAAAGGCTGAACGTAAACTTTGAGGCCGAAACGCTTGAGAAACTACTGCAATTAGGTATCAGTTAAAATAATGCGTCGCGAAGGGTTGCCGTAAAAAATTTGCGGCAACCTTTTATTTACGAACTCGACGCAAAAAACGAACAAAACCGAAATAATCAAAAAATAAACGTATATGAGTGCTTTTTCTAACGCCGTAATTGAGCGAATCAGGCTCAACCTTTTTGCCACACCTGGCGAAATGGCAGACAACGGCCTAACACCCGACGAACAAACGCGCATTCTGCAACTGCGCGACGTGTATAACCATTGGATTGCCTACCCGACCACACGAGAGCGCGATATTCTGGAATTAATCGAAACACGTTACGGACACAGCCGCCAGGTTGCCTATAAGTACGTTGCCCTTTTGCGCAGCCTTCTGGCCGACTTGGGCAAGGTGAGTAAAGACTACATTCGTTTTCAATTCAACGAAATGATTAGGGACGCTTACGACGAAGCCAAAAAGGCGGGCAATATCGAAGCAATGGTTAAGGCGTTGGGCCAGTATGCAAAGTACAACCAACTCGACAAAGAAGACGTGCTCGACACGCGCTGGGAAACGTTAAAGCCGCAACAGTTTGTAATGACCGACGACCCTTCTGTTATCGGCTTTAAGCCTATACCCAACATTCGCGAAAAGATTAAGGCGACCATTCACAAGTATTGGAACGACCAAATAGAAGACGTGCGCTTTGTGGAAGCCGACACCGTTAACGAACTAATGAGGGAGGGCAGCGGCAATGGCAACAAGTAAAAAGTACTTCAACGACCCCCAACAGATTGTTATTCAGACTGCCGCCAAAGACACCGTTTTTGTTGGCGGGCGCGGAATAGGAAAAGCCACTTTGCACGCCTGGTTTAACCTGCGCAACTTTCAACAAATGCCGCGCTGTTCTGTCGGCTTTGTGGTTCCTACATTCAAAAAGGCGTTAACCAACACGCTGCCGTCGATGCTGCAAGTTTGGGAGGATTGGGGCTACCACCGCGACGTACACTACTTTATAGGCAAACAACCGCCCAAAAGCGCGGCGTTTCCGCCACCGCTTTACCCCGTGGCCGACTATACGCACGTTATTTCGTTTTATACGGGTGCTGTTGGTTACATACTTTCGCAGGACGTGCCAGGCGCGGCAAACAGTTTAAGTTACGATGCGCTGGACGTTGACGAGGCCAAATTTGTGAACTTCGACCGCCTGAAAGACGAAGCAATGCCAGCGAACAGAGGGCAACAAAAGATTTTCGGGCATTTG
>JAZQSG010000043.1:0-3804 GCA_045630025.1 Acutalibacteraceae bacterium | reverse complement strand
TATCGGTTTGCTGCTTTGGTGAGCGGAAACGAGACAGAAGCTCAACGGCCACGGGCATACCCTCAAGGCGCTTTACGGCGGTTTGATAGTGCTGCCATGCCAATATGGTGGTGGGCACAAGAATAGCACACTGCTTGCCGTCGGCAACGCATTTAAAGGCGGCGCGCAGGGCAACCTCGGTTTTGCCGAAGCCAACGTCACCGCAAAGCAGACGGTCCATAGGTGCGGTAGATTCCATATCCCGCTTAATTTCTTTTATGCACCTCATCTGGTCGTCGGTTTCGTCATATTCAAAGCGGTTTTCAAAATCGGCTTGCAGGTCAGAGTCGGGGCTGAAGGCCCATCCCGGGCGAGCCATTCGCTCGGCGTAAAGCTTAATAAGCTCTTTGGCAATATCTCGCAAGGCGCCCTTAACGCGTGCACGGGTCTTTTTCCACCCGTCGCCGCCCAGACGATTGATGCGCACGCCCCCCTCTTCGCTGCCGCCAATGTATTTTGACACCAAATCAAGCTGGGTAACGGGCACGTAAAGCACGTCTTTACCTGCGTATTTTATTTTTATATAGTCTTTGGTTATGCCTGCGGTGGTTATGGTGTTTATGCCGTCAAAAATGCCTATTCCGTGGGAAACGTGCACCACGTAATCGCCTCGGTGCAGCTCGTCAAGACTGTTAAAGGCGTTGGCATTCTTTTTAATTCTGGATTTTTTCGAGGTGGCGGTTTTGCCATAGGTGAAAAGGGCAAAGGATGAGCGGGGCAAATCCATACCTGCCGACAGACTGCCGGGCATAACGGTTACCGCCCTGCCCTGTGCAAGCTCAACGTCCTCTGCAAAGTGGGCGTTAAGTCCGCTGTCGCACAAATCCTTGGCCAGGGTGTGAGCCGCCTTTTCGGTGCCTGCCAGCACAACCACGGCGTAGCCCCTTTCCTGCAAAGGTGCAATATCCTCTGCAAGCTGAGCGGTCATACCGCCCCAAACCGACAGCTGACGCAGGGTAAAGCTGACAGCGCTTCTTACCGAGGTGTCGTAGCTGCCCTTGGCAAAGGTGTCAAGCCAAACCGTTTCTCTTTTTTCAAGGGCTTGGCAAAGGGCGTCGTAATCAGAGCAAATGCGCCATTTTTGAGGGCACAGACCCTGCTCAAACATGGCTGCAACGTCTTCGGTTGCCGACGTAAGGGCTGTGCGGCAACGCTCTTTTACGTTGTTGGCTTCGCTTATAAAGGTGATGCAATCATCGGTGTAATCAAGCAGGGTAGAGGGGGTATAGAGCATAGGCATAAAGCGGTCGGCGCACAGGGGCATAACTCCGCTTGCCGCCGAGTCGGACACCGATTGCAAATAGGCCTTAAAGCGGCTTTTGGGTGCCGCTTTTGAGGCAATGCGCTCCATTCTGCGGCTAAAGCTTTCGGGGCTGCCCGTAAGCACCTCGCAAACGGGGGGCACAAGTATTTTTTCAACCAGTCGGTCACGCCTTTGAGAAAGGGTGTCGAAGGTGCAAATTGAGTCAATGTCGTCACCCCAAAACTCAATGCGGTAGGGGTTGTCGGCATCGGGGGGATATATATCTAAAATGCCGCCGCGCAGGGCAAACTGACCCACACCCTCAACGGTATCGCATCGGGTGTAGCCCGCCGACACAAGGCGGTCGCAAATTTCGGCAGGGGCAACGGTTTGCTCTTGCTCAAGGGTAAAGCGGGCCGAAATCAGCTTGTCGGGGGGGATGGTGTAGCTTAGCAGAGCGTCTGCACCGCATATAACCACGTCGTAATCGCCGTCTGCAATTTTGGAAAGAGCGCCAAGTCGGGCGTGCTCATATTCTCGCGATATGCCCGAAACATCTCGCAAAATCAAATCTCTTGCAGGAAAATCAACCACCCTGGCGCCCATCAGCGTAAGGTCGGATTTTAGTCGGGCACCCTCGCTTTCATCGGCCACAACCACCAAAGCCCTGCGCTTGAGATCCTTGCGCAGGGTGTCGATAAGGGTGGCCTTGTGAATGTGAGACAAGCCCGTTACCGCAGAGGGAAAACGGCCGCCTTTAAGCTCGTCACGCAGCTCTTTGTATTCTGCTGTCGCCCTGAAGGCATTGTTTAAAAAGAGCATAACTACCTCTTGCCCAAAAAATCTTAAGAGTTAAATTTGTTCATGGCCCCGTCAATATCACCCTTGACCATAAGTTCAAGGGCCTTGCAGGCCTTTTCAGCCGCCTCTTCAAAGGCCTTTTGACCTTCGGCAGAGAATTTTGCAAGCACCCAGCTGGCAAGGTCGTAATCGGGATGGGGCTTGGCGCCGACGCCCATTTTTACACGGGGATAATCGTCACCAATGTGACAGCCGATGCTCTTAAGTCCGTTGTGGCCGCCGTCGCTGCCCTTGCGGCGAATGCGCAGTTTGCCCGGCTCAAGAGAAATATCGTCCGATACAACTATTACGTTTTGGGCAGGCACCTTGAAAAAGTTGGCCAACGGGGCCACCGCCTCGCCCGAATTGTTCATATAGGTTTGGGGCTTGACGAGGATGCAGCTTACCCCGTTAATATCGCACTTGCCGTAAAGGGCGTTGAATTTGGATTTGGATATATCGCAGCCCACTTGGCGTGCAAGCATATCCACCACGGCAAAGCCCACGTTGTGGCGGGTCAAATCGTATTTGGCGCCGGGGTTGCCAAGGCCCACAATCATAACGGTGGGTGCGCCCGAAGACTTTTTAAAAAGCATAAAAACACAACCTTTAATTTTTTTACCATGCAAAAAGCGGGGGAATAGAAAACTAAACCCCTACGTTTAACTGTTATTGCTTAAGCTTATTATTACATTTTTTTGCGCCCTTTTCAAGAGTTTATTAAGCGCTATGTGTATATTATACTAAAAAAAAGAGATAAATATGGTAAATTTTTATTTTTTTAAGTAAAAAAAGTGTGGAAAAATGGAAAAGTATTTGTTATAATGTTCTTTGAGACTGTATGCGTGTGCATATTTCTCGTTTAAGTTGTTAATTATTTTTTTAGGAGGATGATTCAAAATGAGTCACAAGTATGTTTACCTCTTCTCAGAGGGCGACGCAAGCATGCGTGAGCTTCTCGGCGGTAAGGGCGCTAACCTTGCAGAAATGACCAAGATTGGCCTTCCCGTTCCCCAGGGCTTCACCGTAACCACCGAAGCTTGCACCCAGTATTACGAAGATGGCAGAAAGATCAACGCTGACATCCAGGCAGAGATTATGGAGTACATCGACAAGATGGAAGGCATCACCGGCATGAAGTTCGGCGATAAGGAAAATCCCCTTCTCGTTTCTGTTCGTTCGGGTGCCCGTGCATCAATGCCCGGTATGATGGATACCATCCTTAACCTTGGCCTTAACGAAGAGGTTGTTGAGGTTATGGCTG
Organism: Acutalibacteraceae bacterium; assembly: GCA_045630025.1. Taxonomy (GTDB): domain Bacteria; phylum Bacillota; class Clostridia; order Oscillospirales; family Acutalibacteraceae; genus RGIG2206. The sequence goes on along the minus strand of JAZQSG010000043.1, from coordinate 418 downwards.
CAAAGAGCGGCAATGCTCGTTGGGCATACGACTGCTACCGCAGATTCATTCAGATGTATTCTGACGTTGTTATGGAAGTTGGTAAGAAGTATTTTGAGCAGCTTATCGACGAAATGAAAGAGGAAAAGGGCGTAACTCAGGATATCGATCTTACCGCCGACGACCTCAAGACTCTTGCCGAGCAGTTCAAGGCAGAGTATAAGTCAAAGATTGGTAAAGACTTCCCCTCAGACCCCAAAGAGCAGCTTATGGGTGCTGTTGAGGCCGTATTCCGTTCATGGGACAACCCCCGTGCAAACGTATACCGTCGTGACAACGATATTCCTTATTCTTGGGGTACCGCTGTTAACGTACAGATGATGGCCTTTGGTAACATGGGTGACGATTGCGGTACCGGTGTTGCCTTTACCCGTGACCC
>JAZQSG010000042.1:0-3231 GCA_045630025.1 Acutalibacteraceae bacterium | reverse complement strand
TATATTAAACGTAATGCTCGATTTTGCCGTAATGGTGCACAATGAAGAGATGCCCAGAAGAGACAATTATACCGAGCACGTTTTCAGGGTTGTGTATCAATCCATTAAGCAGTATTTCAGGCACGAACAAGGAGAGGTCGCCTCAAAATGAACCCCAAAATAAAAAAATTGTTAAAGGTCTTAAGGCATACGACGGTGTAACCGTTATATACAACAACAAATAAGCCAGTCTTTTTCATAAAACGCTGTCCATCTCCTTCGGGGGATGGGCGGCAACCGAAGGGCACAAGCTTACCCCCTTGTGTCTTTCGGTTGCCGATGTTGCTAAAACAAAGGAATATAAACATTATCAAAAGTGAGTTGATTTTAATGCTGCAGTTTTTCTTAGGCCTAATTGTAGGCGGCATAGTCGGCTTTGGCATTTGCGCCATTTGCAGCGCTGCAGGGAATGTTGCCCGCACAAACACAACCACAAACAGCAAAGAAACAGGAGATAGCGATGCCCCCAGCAAATAACCAGGATGTAGAATTATATATGTTAATTGGCCTTGTGGGCCTTGTGCTTTTCGTTTTGTTGTTGTTTGGCACAATATATTTAATTAACGATTTTTCAAAAGAGCTTAAGCGCATAAATTGCGAAATCAACAGAACCCACGGCCACGAGCGTAAGCATTGGGTGCGCAGACGGCGCAGATTATGGCTGTCGTTGCTGCCCTTTGTAAAGTATTAATTTGTTTGTAACAGAGTAATGCTCTGTGGTGGCGCGGTAATTAAAACGCTTTTTATCTTGTCTTCAAACCTTTTTTACCTCGCACCGTCCCATCACCTCGGTGGGAGACAATCAAAGGGCACAAGAGTACCTTGCGCCCTTTGATTGTTACTATCTTAATTTTTCAAGGAGGCAAATAAGTTGTAAAAAAAACAAATTGTTCAGACGATTAGCATTATTTGCTTCGTTGATAATGCTTCTTACCTCAACGGTAAATACAACCTTTGGCTTAATTGTAACCCAAACCCAAAGCTTAATTAACACCTTTGTTCCTTCTGACAACGTGGCAAGTGACGTCGTTATCAGCAAGGCGGTGCAACACCCCTTTGGGGATGAATACGTAATTCCCACCAACCTCGGTTTTGATTATTCTTGATAAAAAATACACCCGCATAAAAGCATAAAATAAAAAAGCAGATGAATTACTCATCTGCTTTTTTTTGCATTAATCAAGAAAATCTTTTCTGTATTCAAGACCAAAGGCATCGGCAACCGCCTTAAGCTCGTCGTCGTGTATGGTGTTCAGGTGGGGCAGATGGGCAATCAGCATATAAAGCTGGGCCGCCTTTTCCACCGTTTCAATCAAACCAAAGGTTTCGTCAATGTCTCTGCCTGCACCGTATATGCCGTGCAGACCCCAAATAACAAGGCGATAATCTTCCATCTTTTTGGCGGTGGCAACGCCAATTTCATTGTTGCCGCAAACCATCCAGGGCAAAACGCCAATGCCGTCGGGGAAAACCACTATGCACTCGGTGCACATCTGCCATATGGTGCGGGTAAATTTGCGGTCATCCAGCTCGTGCACGTGGGTCATTGCCAAGGTGTTGGTGGGGTGGGTGTGCATAACCACGCGGTTAAGAGGGTCTTTTTCAAGACGGGCGATGTGGCTCATCAAATGGGCAGGCAGTTCGCTTGTGAAGCGTCCGCCGTCTTTATATCCCCACAGCAGCTCGGCGGTGGTGCCGTCCTTTGCAATGCGAATTATGCCCAAGTTGGTTTCGGGGTCACCCTCAACGTTTTTAAAATACTTGCCCGTTCCCGTAACTATAAAAATTTTGCCAATAAGCTTGGTGGCGTCAAAGCCGGTGGGAATGGTTCTTAAAACCTTGTTAAGGTCAAGATATTCGGCAACCTGCTTTTCATCAAGCATATAGCTGATGTTGCCACCGTTGCGCTCGTCCCAACCCTGGCGATACATATTTGCGGTAATTTTTTTCATTTCTTCCACAAAGGGAGCCGTTAAAATATCCTTCATTTTATCCTCTTTTCGACAAAACGTCTTGTTCGTATTTTTTTACCGCGTCAAACCACTCACCGTCAAGGGGAGCGCCGCATTTTGTGCAGTATTCTGCCCAAACGTCGCCAAAGGGCAGAGTTTTCAGCTCTTCCGACCTTACAAGCAGCTCGGTAAAGTTATAGCTGTTTTGCAAATCGGTCATATCGGGGCAAAGCAAAGCCATAAGCAAACCCTTTTGCAGGTTTCTGAAGCCCACCACCCACGCGGCAATGCGGTTAATGGATGCATCAAAATAATCAAGGGCAATTTTTACCTTGCCGTCAATACCGCCGCAGCGAACAATCTCTTTACAAATCTCTTTGGTTTCGTCGTCAAGCAGCACCACGTGGTCGCTGTCCCAACGGATGGGGCGGGTGATATGCAGGGCGATTTCGGGGAAAAAGGCCAGCAAAGCCGATATTTTATCCGAAACCACCTCGGTGGGATGATAGTGACCGTTATCCATCAAAGGAATGCACTTGTCCTTGTTGGCGGCCGCATAGCTAAGCGAAAATTCAGCGCTGCCCACGGTGTAGGCCTCCACACCGATGCCGAAAACCTTTGATTCAATGCAGGGCTTAACCATATCAAAATCGTATTTTTCGGCAAGAATTTCGTCAATCGATTGCTTGTATCTTAAACGGGGACCAATTCTGTCGGCAGGAATATCTTTAAAACCGTCACCTGTCCAAATGTTCATAATGCAGGGCTGACCCAGCTGCTCGGCAAAATATTCCGAAATGCGAATGCAGGCCTTGCCGTGCTCTACCCAAAAGCGGCGAGTGCTTTCATCGGCGCTTGAAAGGGTGAGGGGGTCGCATTTGGGGTGAGAAAAGAAGGTGGGGTTAAAATCACAGCCCAAACCTCGCTGTTTGCAAAAATCCACCCATTTTTCAAAGTGCTTTGGCTCGATTTTATCGCGGTCAACCCAGCCACCGTTTTCATCGTCAAAAATGGCGTAACAGGCGTGCAAATTAAGCTTTTTAGTGCCGGGGCAAAGCTTAAGCGCAAGATCTATATCCTCCATAAGCTCCTGAGCAGAGGTGGCTCTGCCGAGATAGTTGCCCGTGGTTTGAATTCCCCCCGAAAGGGAGTCGATCTTGCTGTCAAAGCCGCGAACGTCGTCGCCCTGCCAGCAGTGGAGTGCTACGGGCACGGTTTTTAAGGTTTCGATAGCCTTATC
>JAZQSG010000041.1:0-4227 GCA_045630025.1 Acutalibacteraceae bacterium | reverse complement strand
CCTGCCGAAGAGGGCGAGCCCGTCCTTTTCGACCGTTGGAACGACGTAATTGCCGCCGTGGGCAAAAGCGACCCCCTTATGCGCGCTGCCCTAAGCGATTCGGAGGCCTACGTGCAAGGGGAATATATGCTTATTAAAATTGCCCACGAAAGCTTTAAAGATATGGTTAATAAGGATGCACGGCACAGAGGCAACCTTAAGGCGGCCATCGCCTTTGTAACGGGGCAAAATTATAAAATAGGGCCCTATAAGCCCACCGAAAAGCCCGTGGCTGAAACCGCCACCGACGACCCTCTTGACAAGCTGATTTTATCGGCCAAGCAGGCAGGGCTTCCCACATCTGAAGAATAACACCTTTGAAAGGATTTGAAAAAAATGAAAGCAAGATTACCTCAAGGATACGGCGGCGGCCCCGGCAATATGCAGTCTATGCTTAAGCAGGCCCAAAAAATGCAAGAGGATATGGCAACTGCTCAAGCCGAGCTTGAAGAAAAAGAATACACCGCCACCTCGGGCGGCAATATGGTAGAAGCCACCGTTAACGGTCGTCATCAGGTGTTGAGCGTTAAAATCAACCCCGACGTTGTTGACCCCGACGACGTTGATATGCTGGAGGACCTGGTGTGTGCCGCTGTAAATGAGGCCATCCGTGCCGCTGTTGCCGACAGCGAGCAAAAAATGGGTGCCATCACCGGCGGTATGAATTTGCCGGGGTTGTTCTGATGAGCTACTCTATTCCTACACTTGCCCACCTTGCCAACCAATTTGAGCGTATGCCTGCCGTGGGCAGAAAATCCGCCCAAAGAATGGCCTTTTACGTGTTGGGCCTTTCAGAGGATGAGGCAAAAGAGTTTGCCGACGCCATAATTGAGGCAAGGCGCACCGTGCGTTGCTGCAAAATTTGTCAAACCCTGTCGGATGCCGAGGTTTGCCCCGTTTGTGCCGACCCTCAGCGCGACCGCTCGGTTATATGCGTTGTTGAAGACGTGCAGGCGGTTATGGCCTTTGAGCGCACCCGTGAGTTTAACGGCGTTTATCACGTTTTGCACGGCGTTATATCTCCTCTTGACGGCATTGGCCCCGACCAGCTGCGCGTGCGCGAACTTATGGCACGCCTTTCTGACGACGGCGTAAAAGAGGTTATTATGGCCACAAACCCCACCGTTGACGGCGAGGCAACCGCCTCTTATCTTGCCCGCTGCATCAAGCCCCTGGGCGTTAAGGTTACCCGTCTTGCCTATGGTATTCCCGTTGGTGCAAGTCTTGAATTTACCGACGACGTTACCATTTCAAGAGCCCTTGAGGGTCGCGGCGATATATAATTAGGTATAATTTACCCTGTTGGCGTAAAAAATAATTGATAATAGGGCGTTGACAAACCTTTTTTAATGCTCTATAATATTTTTGTACAAAGATATTTTTTAGGGAGGTTTATCTTATGTCTAAAAAAACAGCTAACGTTCTTACCGTTATCGGCATTGTAGTTGCAGCAGCCGCTGTATTGGCTACCGCAGCATACTTCATCTATCGTTACGTTAACAAGCGCTATCTTAACAGCGGCGAGTGCTACGAGTTTGATTGCTCTGACTGCACTGCTGACGATTGCACCGATTGCCCCTTGACCGACGTTGACGAGCTTACCGGTGAATAAGTTATAATAATTACTGCCTGCGATTTGTTTGGGTCGCGGGCAGTTTTATTTTTATCTTGAAGGCAGGCCTTGAGTATGCTATAATTCAAGCAAACGGATAAAAAAGGAACAGTGGTGAAAAGTTATGTATTACAGGCACAACCTGAATTACCAATATCCCGAAAAGTGCGACGAGCATATGATAACCGTCAAGCACATTTTTAACCCCCAAATAGATGAAAATTATCCCTATTTGCAAAAAAGCTTTAAGTTTAAATGCCAGCGAGTTATACTGCGGGTTTTGCAATACACCGTTTTTCCAATTATGGTTGGGGTGCGCCACGGCTTGCGCGTAAAGGGCAGAAAAAAGCTGAAAGAATACAAGCACCTTATTGACAACGGGCTGCTTACCGTTTCAAACCACGTTTATATGTGGGATTTTATAAGCATTATGGTTGCCCTGCGACCCAAAATCGGCTTTTTCCCCGTTTGGAAGGATAACGTTGAAGGCCCCAACAGCATTTGGATTCGCATTGCAGGCGGTATGCCTGTGCCCACCGATAATATGCGCGGTATGATGAGCTTTAAAAGAGCGGTTGACGAGGTTTTTTCCTCTAACGAATGGGTGCACTTTTTTCCCGAGGGCTCAATGTGGTTTTATTATCCCGATATTCGCCCGCTTAAAAAGGCCGTATTTAAATACGCCGTAGCATACGACCGACCCATTTTGCCCATTACCTTTTCTTTCAGGCCCAGAAAGGGACTTTGGAAGCTGATTGGCAAAAGCCCCCTGGTTGACCTTAACATTGGCGACCCAATCTATTACGATAAAAGCTTAACCAAGGCCGAGGCGGTTAAAAAGCTGCAGCAGGATACCTATCACGTTATGCAAGAAATGAACGGTATTCACCCCGGTGACCCCACCTATAACACCGACCAAAATCCCGATACCTACCAAAAAACCATGTGATAAAGGGTCATCAGCGGCCTAAAAACCGCTGATGCTTTTGTCTGTTTTTAATGCTTTTGTGTCTTCAAACACCTTTACACAAGGTGGAAAGTGTAATATAATTAACCAAAACTTATCTTATAAGGAGTTTTTGTTATGAAACAGGTTTCTGTTGCCATTGTTGGCATGGGTGGTCGCGGTCGCAACACCTACGGCCGTATGATGAGCAAAATCGACAATTCTTATATTGCCGCCATTGCCGATATAAATGCTGACGCCTTGAACGAATCTGCAAAAGAGTTTGGCATTGCCCCCGAAAATTGCTACACATCTGCCGAAGAGCTGTTAAAGCAGCCCAAGCTTGCCGATATTTTGTGCATCTGCACCCCCGACGACTGCCACGTAAGCCAGGCGGTAGCTGCTCTTGAAAAGGGCTATCATCTTTTGCTTGAAAAGCCCATTGCCACCACCCCCGAGGATTGCCGCGCCGTAAAGGAAGCCGCCGAAAAAAGCGGTTGCTTGGTTGTTGTTTGCCACGTTTTGCGCTACACTCCCCTTTATGCCGAGGTTAAGCGCATTATCGATTCGGGCGAAATTGGCGACGTAGTTACCCTTAACGCCATTGAGCGCGTTATGTATTGGCACCAGGCCCACTCCTTTGTAAGAGGTAACTGGCGCAACAAGGCCTTGTCTGCACCTATGATTTTGGCAAAATCCTGCCACGATATGGATATAATCCGCTTCCTTATAGGCAAAAAGTGCAAAAGCGTTTCTTCCTTTGGCTCCCTTACCCATTTTACCGAAGAAAATGCGCCCGAGGGCAGCGCCGCCCGTTGTAAGGATTGCCCCGTTAAGGGCTGCATCTACAACGCCTACGACTTTTATTTGCCCCTTGTTAAAGAGGATAGCACCTGGTGGCCTGCCAATATTCTTGCCGCCGACCCTACTAAAGAAAATATTATTAAAGCCATTGACGAAGGCCCCTACGGTCGCTGCGTTTACCGTTGCGATAACGACGTGGTTGACCATCAGGTGGTTAATATGCTGTTTGAAGACGGCGTAACCGCTAACTTTACCATGACCGCCTTTACCAACAGCGGTGAAAGAGGCGTTACCGTAATGGGCACCAAGGGCGAAATTCGTGCCGACTTTAAAGAAAACGTTATCCACGTTTATCCCTTCGGTAAGGAAGAGCGCCACATCGACGTGCGCACCCTTTCAGGCGATTTCAGCGGTCACGGCGGTGGCGATATCGTTATGCTTCGCAACCTGATTGAATCGGTTAGAAAGGGTGAAAACCCCACCTATCAGATTGCCGAATCGGTAGAAAGCCATTTTATGGCCTTTGCCGCAGAGGAATCCCGTTTGGCAATGGGTATGCCCGTTGAGGTTGAATAAAAATAGTTTTAGAGGGCTTGGTTCAAAAGAAACCAAGCCCTTTTTTGTGGGGATTTCATTTTTCGGGCATAGCCCTAATACTACTGGCGGCGCACAAGTGCGCTTAGGATTGGCCTGCCAGCCACGCACCGGTTATTGGCCACCCATAAATGGGTTGTAAGTCTTTGCCGGCTCCCCTTGTCAGGGGAGCTGTCGGTGGCAGCCGACTGAGGGGTAGTCTTTCGTTTTCTCTCCCTCCGTCTTTTTGCTT
>JAZQSG010000040.1:0-9463 GCA_045630025.1 Acutalibacteraceae bacterium | reverse complement strand
GGCCGTCTGCATAGAAGCCGTCACCTGTAGCTGTTACACTGCCGAAAACAGTTTTGCCTCTGTAGAAAGAGCCGCCGCCGGTTACGTCCTTCCAATCTTCAGCATACATGCCGTTGATAAGCTTGTAGGTTGCGTTCTTGGCAACGATTTCAGCATCTGCCACTTTGTCAGCGTTGTACGCGGTGTAATCTGCCTTGTATTTCTCGTAAACAGCAAGGCTGGTGAGCAATTCCAATTTATCTGCGCTAAGCAAAGGCATAATAGCATCAATGGTAGCTGCTGCCTCTGCATAGGTTTCAAGAGAAGCATCGGCAAGGCTTGCCATCAAATCTTCAACATCTTGCAAGGTGATGGTGGTAGAACCAGCTGCCAAATCAAAGTCATAAATATAACTGTTTGACCAACCGGTTTTCTTCTGTTCAATAAGAGCAACTTTTGCATTTGAAAGGTCAGTAGTAATTGCGTCCTCAAATACAACTACACCACTGATAGTTACCTTCAACACGCCGTTCTTATAAGTAACAAGGGCGGTAATGAAGCGGTCAGCAGTTACGTCAGAACCAACAGCGGTCTTGAAAGCGCTAGAGGATGCATAGTTGCCGCCTGTGGCTTCGCCAACAACGGTACCGTCAACAGAAACGGTTGCCTTGGTTGCACCGCCGAAATTAGCTGCAAAGGTAGCAGGCTCAATCTTAATATCTACGCCACCAATCTTAATGGTGAAGTTGTAGCCGGACTTGGTGTTGTAGTTAATCTTACCGTAACCAACATTTAAAACAAAGTCCTTTGACAAATCATAGGCGTTTTTAGTGGTTACCTGAGCATCAGTAGAGTTTGAACCCTTTACGTAAGTACCATAGTCAGCAGTCTTGAAGGAGCCGCTGGTCTTTGTCCAATCGTCTGCGGTCAAGCTTGTAAGCTCAACATCGCTAAATGTAATAGTGGTACCGGTAAGAGAAGGAGCCTTACCCTCAAGCTTGAAAGCGGTGTAGTTAGCATAGCCTGACCATGAAGCGTGGTGCTTAAGGGCAACGGTTGCTGCAGCTACATCAATAGTGCCTGCTTCGTCAACGTAAGAAACGCTGTAGCCGTCGTAGCTATAGGTGAGGGTCTTGGTATTGGTGTCATAATCCAAGGTGGCCTCTTTACTGCCAAAGTTGCCAAGGAAGTTACCAACGTTAACCTTATTTTCATTTTCCTCTAAGGCGACCCAACCTGATTTGGTTGAGTCAAAGATGTTTTCGCTGGTAGCAACAACATTGTTGTCAACTCTAATCTTGAGAACTACTGCTGATATAGCATCGTCAAGAACCTCGGCACCAACAGTAACATTGCCGATAACTACACCGTTATAGGTGCAGCCCTTAGCATAGTTATTGTAATATCTGCCGTCTGCCTTATAAGTAACAGTAAAACCGTTAGTAAGGTTAAACGTGTCATTATAAGTTCCGTTAATGTAGCTGTTGGCATTGGCGTTATCCAAATAGATAGAAGTACCTATTGAGGATTTAGAGCCTTCCAAAGTCCAATCATCAGCTACGGGAGCGATTGATTCGTTAAACTCAATACCGACACCGATAAGAGCTTTGTCTGTGTTTTCTTCCGCTGCGAGTGCTGCAACAGGCATCATAGCGAATACCATACACAGCGAAAGCAGAACCACAAGAATTTTTTTCATGCGTTTTCCTCCTTTAAATTATGGGGTTTGGTTGCCCCTTTTTTATTAAGATAGGCGCACGGATAGTACGCCACTCTGTGTTTCAAGTATAGCATATGGGTTGGATTATTTCAATCGGTTAACCCGTGGGCATAACAACAGAAAATAGAACTTGTCCTTTGTGCATTTGTTACAAAATCGTGAACAAACGACCTTTTTCGATAGCGTTTTCAACAAATTATCAACAAGAGATTAACAGTTTTGTTAGGGTTTTGTTTGGTTTTAGCAAAAAAATACAAGAAGTGAGGGGGGCAAAAACAATTGATGCACCTTACGTTCGGAAGGTGCATCAAGTTTACATTACAATATTGCAGTGGCGATGGCAAAATATATCATCAGCGAAATGGCGTCTACCACCGTGGTAATAAAGGGGCTTGCCATAACCGCAGGATCAAAGCCCAACACCTTTGCCAAAATGGGCAACAAGCTGCCCACCATCTTTGCCACCATAATGCTTACAAGCAGGGTAGCGCTAACCACCAGCGCCACCAAAAGGTCGGGGCGGTCGATAACCATAAGCTTAATAAAAGTGGCCACCGCCATGGTTGCACCGCACAGCAGAGCAACGCGCATTTCTTTAAAAAGCACCCTAAGCCATTGGCTGGCCTTGATTTCGCCCAGCGACAAACCGCGCACGATGGTAGCAGAGGTTTGACCGCCTGCATTACCGCCCGTATTCATAAGCATAGGCATAAAGGCCGCCAACCCAAAGGCGGTAAGTGCCGTTTCATAGTGATTTATTATCATACCCGTAAAGGTAGAAAGCAGCATCAGCAAAATCAGCCACACCACGCGGGTGCGCCACGACTCAAACACGCCCGTTTGCATATAGGGCTTGTCGGTAGGGGTGATGGCCGCCATACGCTCAATATCCTCGGTGGCCTCTTCTTCAATAACGTCCATAGCGTCGTCGAAGGTGACTATACCTACAAGGCGGCCCTCGCTGTCAACCACGGGAGCAGCCAGCAGGTCGTATTTTGAAAACATAAGCGCAACCTGCTCTTTATCTTCCAAGGTAGAAACCGACACGAAGTTGGTAAGCATAATTTCGTCAATAACGGTATCGGGCTCGGCCAAAAGCAAATCCTTGGCCGAAACCACACCGATAAGGCGGCTTTTATCGTCCTTAACGTAGCAGTTATATACCGTCTCTTTATCAAGGGCGCGGCGGCGTATGGCCGAAAAGGCGTCCTCAACCGTTATGCCCGATTTAAGCGATACAAACTCGGTTGTCATTATGCTGCCCGCGCTGTCCTTGGGGTATTGCAGCAGCTGATTAATCGTCTGACGGCGAGGGGCGTCGGTATGGTTTAAAATTCGGCGCACCACCGTGGCAGGCATCTCTTCTATAAGGTCAACAACGTCGTCGTTATAAAGCTCGTCAAGCACCTCGCGCAGCTCGTTATCGCTGAACGAGGATATAAGTGCTGTGCGGATATCACCCTCCAGCTCAACGAAGGTTTCAGCTGCCAGCTCGTTGGGCAAAAGGCGAAAAATCAAGGTTGCCTGTCGCTCGGTGACGTCGGTCAGCAAAAGCGCCAGGTCGGCAGGGTCAATATTTACAATCAGCTGCCGAAGCTGCTTGTAATCCTTGTTTTCAAGCAAGGTCAAAATCAATTCGTTCATTAAAAAAAGCCCTCCTTTAACGTAAACGGTAAAGAGGACTTAATCTTGCTTTTTAAAGGCAATAATCAACATGCAGACAGAGCCACTTGCCCTTCTGCAGCCAATGCATTTATTAAGCTAAAATTAAGCCCCGTACTACTACTGCCGGCGTCCACGCTCTGTCACTCCTTTTTAAAATAAAGTTATATTTTGTCACGAAAAAACTGCTTTTTTTCATCCAAAATCAGCAAAATTATAATATACCCTTTTTAACCACAAGTCAAGATTTTTTTGCGCCCTTTATATATAATATATATATTAAATGTACGCGCGCACGCGCGCGCGCGCGACGAAAGTGGTTTTTACCACCCAAAACTACCCCCAAACCACCAAATATTGTGGTTTTGCATTCGTTACACCTTAAAGTTGATTTTGCCGCCTTTTTTGCAATAATTTTTTTGGTTTTTTGCCTGTTTTTATATGGAAAGTGGGGGAAAGCCCTGCTTTTTTATTTAAAAAAGAGGCAATTTTGGGCCGTTTTTATTTCTGTTTCAGAAAATAAAATTACAAAATCTTTAAAAGCTTTGCTCTTTAAAGCTTAAAAACAAGGGGTTTTTACACATATTACCATTTTTACCCTTTGCACAGGTTGCCCAAAACGGCTTAACCACGCCATTTTTGACCCTTTGCCCCCATTGGTGACAAAATTTTGTGTGGTTGCACAAAGGAAAATGCAAGATTTTTTACAAATTTAAAAAGCACCCTTGATTTGGCAACAAAAACCCCTTCGGGGCAGGGGGTGTAGCTTTTGAGTTTTGTTAAAAATACACAAAGGCAAGAGGGTGCAAAGGGTTGACATTATACATTCTTTTGAATATAATCCTTCATGCTGAATAAAATACTATTGTGCAGGCAATTTTTGGCTGCATAAAATTAGTAAAAAATAGCGAGGTATATTATGAGAGGACTTAAGCATCTGTTGCGCTCACGTCAGTGTGTGGCAAAGCCGATGATGATGCTGGCCGTTATCACCGCAGTTGCATTAATTTCAGTATCAATATTAAATATATCCACCAAAGCCGTATCTATTCGCGACGGTAACAACGTTCAAACTGTTTACACCCTCAGCAGCAAGGCCGACGACATTCTTGATGCCGCAGGTGTTGAGCTGGGCAGCAAGGATGAATACACCTTCACGGGTATCAACGGCAAGGGCGGCAGCATCACCCTGCTGCGCGCATTCCCCGTAACGGTGGATGCATATGGCAAAACCTACACCATTGAAACCACGGGCGGCACCGTTGGCGACGCCTTAAAGGCCGCAGGCATTGAGCTTTCTGAAGAGGATATGCTCAACTTTTCAAAAGACGACCTTCTTAAATCGGGTATGTCTATTGCCGTAACCGACGTTGAGTTTAAAACCGAGGCAAAGCAGGTTCAAATTCCCTATTCCACTAAGGTAGTTTACGATTCTACCATGGATTCGGGCAAAACCACCCTTACCCCCGGCACCACCGGCGTAAAGGTTATAACCTACACCTATAAGTTTGTAAACGGTCAGCTTGTTGACACCCAGGTTACCAACGAAACGGTAAAAACCCAGCCCGTTTCTGCCGTAAAAACCGTTGGCACCAAAAAGTATCCCACCAACACCTACAAGGGTAGCACCACCAAATACGTATCGGGCCTGGTTCCTGCACAGGATTTTGAGCTTGATAAAAACGGCGTGCCCGTAAATTACAGCAAAAAGATAGTGGGCAAGGCCTCTGCTTACTCAGGCGGCGGCAAAACCGCTACCGGCAAGGCCGTTCGCACCGGCTACGTTGCCGTTGACCCCAAAAAAATCCCCTACGGCACCCGCTTGTTCATTCGCTCAAGCGACGGAAAATACTTTTACGGCTATGCCGTTGCCGAGGATACGGGCGGCTTTACCAAAACTACCGACCGCGTTGTTGACCTTTATTTCCCCACCGCGTCACAGTGCAAGACCTTTGGCGTAAGAAACGTTGAAATCTATATATTGAAGTAATCTTTTAAGGCATACCAATATGGTGTGCCTTAATTTTTACCGCAAAAATATGCTTGACAAACACTTTTTGTTGTGATACAATGCTAAAGCCGCATATTCCGGGCTTTTGTAAGTGAGCTTTCTCCGCCCGAGCGTAGCGAGTCTATAATAAAGGCAGGTGCCAGAAGAATGTACGCAGTTATCGTAACCGGCGGCAAGCAGTATAAGGTTAGCGAGGGTGACGTTATCTACATCGAAAAGCTCGACGCAGAGCAGGATGCAGAAATCACCTTTGACCAGGTTATTGCCGTTAATGATGACAACGGTCTTAAGGTCGGCGCTCCCTACGTTGAGGGTGCAAAGGTCGAGGGAACTGTTCTCAAGCAGGGTAAGAACAAGAAGATTATCGTTTTCACTTACCGTCCCAAGAAGGGCTCAAAGCGCAAGCTTGGTCACAGACAGCCCTACACCAAGGTGCAGATCAATAAGATCGCCCTTTAATTAACCACTATGACTAGTGCTGTGTTCTTTAAAAAAGACGGCTCGATGTGCGGTTTCAGCATATCAGGCCACACCGATAGCTACGGTAAAGAGGGTGCTCGGCTGGTTTGTTCGGCCGTTTCATCTGCGGTTTATATGGCCGCAAACACCATTACCGAGGTTGTTGGTGACTCTGCAGAAATATCGGTGGCAGACGGGCAAATGACCTTGCTATTGGGTCGGTCGGCCTCGTCGAAGTCACAAACGGTGCTTCAGGGTCTGTGGCTTCATCTGAGCGGTCTGCAAGAGCAGTACCCCGAATTCATCCACATTAAATTGGAGGTGCAACAGGATGCTTAAGATTAACATTCAACTTTTTGCTCATAAAAAAGGTATGGGTTCAACCAAAAACGGCCGTGATTCCGAGTCCAAGCGTTTGGGCGTTAAGAGAGCCGACGGTCAGTTCGTTTTGGCAGGCAACATTCTTGTCCGTCAGCGCGGCACCCATATTCATCCCGGTAACAATGTAGGCAAGGGCAGTGACGATACTCTCTTCGCTCTCATTGACGGAAAGGTAAAGTTCGAGCGTCTTGATCGCGACCGTAAAAAGGTTAGCGTTTACGCTGTAGAACAGTAATTTCGAGCTAAAAGCTCCGGGCATAATTGGTCCGGAGCTTTACTTTTTTGCGGTGAGGCACCGCAGCCAAGACGTACCGGTTGCGGTGGTAGTATTTACTACCGTCACTCGCCGGGAAGTACAAATAATAAGACGTACCGGTTGCGGTGGTAGTATTTACTACCGTCACTCGCCGGGAAGAGCAAATCACATATGAAAATTGCGACAGCAATTTATATCGACATTAAATGAGGTGAAATTATGTTTGTAGATACCGCCACAATAACGGTGCGCGCAGGCGACGGCGGCCACGGTGCCGTCTCATTCCACCGCGAAAAATTTGTAGCATCGGGCGGTCCCGACGGCGGCGACGGCGGCCGGGGGGGCGACATCGTGCTTAAGGTAGACGATAACCTGTCAACCCTGGCAGATTTTCGCTACAAGCGCAAATATACCGCCCAAAACGGACTTAACGGCGGCGGCGGACGGTGCAGCGGCAAAAGCGCACCCCACCTTTATATAAACGTGCCCCGCGGCACCCTGGTAAGGGATGCCCAAACAGGCCGATTGATAGCCGATATGTCTACTGACGAGCCCTTCGTGCTTGCAAAAGGCGGCCGAGGCGGCTGGGGCAACAGCCATTTTGCCACCTCTACCCGTCAGGTGCCCCGTTTTGCCAAAAACGGCGCCCCCGGCGACGAGCTTCAGATAAGATTAGAACTTAAATTGCTTGCCGACGTAGGCCTTATCGGCTTCCCCAACGTTGGCAAATCCACCCTTATATCGGTGGTTTCCATGGCAAAGCCCAAAATAGCCAACTACCACTTTACCACCCTGACCCCCGTGTTGGGCGTGGTCAGCATGGGCGAGGGCGACTCCTTCGTAATGGCCGATATTCCCGGCCTTATTGAGGGTGCGGGCGAGGGTGTAGGCCTTGGTCACGAGTTTTTGCGCCACGTTGAGCGCTGCCGTATGCTTATTCACGTAATTGACGTGTCGGGCAGCGAGGGACGCGACCCCATTGAAGATTTTGAGGCCATCAATCGCGAGCTTGCCACCTTTGACCCCCAGCTTGCTACCCTTAAGCAGGTGGTTGCGGCCAACAAGTGCGATTTAACCGACGATGACGAAATTGCCCGCATCAAAAGCTATTTTGATGAGCGCGACATCGCCTTTTTCCCCATTATGGCGGCCATTGCCGAGGGCACGGGTGCCCTTATCAACCACGTTGCCGCTCAGCTGGCAATGCTGCCCCCCATCACCCGCTTTGAGCCCGAGCCCGAGCCAATCGAGGATTTTACCGAGCAAAAGAAGCGCCCCTTCACCCTTACGGTGGAGGATGGGGTCTATTTTATCGAAGCCCGCTGGCTGCTTAAAATTATGGAGGCCATCGACCCCGACGAATACGATTCGCTGCAGTATTTTCAGCGAGTGCTTCACTCCAGCGGCATAATTGAGGCGCTGGTTGAGGCAGGTATCCAAAAGGGTGATACCGTCAGCATTTACGATTTTGAATTTGATTACATTCCATAGAGCAAGCAAGAGGTGATTTTTACGGCAGAGCAAAACTTCGGCAGCTATAACGCCCTGGCCCTGGCTTTTGTAGGGGATGCAGAGTATAGCTTGCGTGTGCGTAAAATGTTGGCACAAAGGGGCAACATCCAGGTCAACGGTCTGCACAAAGCGGCTGTTAAATATGTTTGTGCCTCCGCACAAGCTCTTGCCGCGGCGGAGCTTTTGCCCTTGCTCAATGAGCAAGAGGCAGCAATCTACCGCAGAGGCCGCAACGCCCACTCCTCCCACACCCCAAAAGGAGCAAGCGAGGCACAGTATCACGCCTCAACGGGGTTAGAGGCCCTTTTCGGCTATTTATCTCTTATAAACGACACCCCTCGCCTTGACCAACTTTTTAAAGTGGCGGTTGAGGCAATAGAAAAGAGTTCAAAATAACTGTGAGGAAAAGCAATGGAAGAGTTTATGAAAAGCTTTAACGAGGTTTTAACCCTTATAAGCGGATTTTTATACGACAACCTTTTGGTTATTCTGCTTCTTGCAGGCGGCTTGGTTTTTACCGTTGCCACCAAGGCGGTGCAATTTCGCACCCTGCCCCAGCAATTTAAAGCGGTTAGCGAAAAGCCGGGCTCCACGGGGGGAGTATCCTCCTTCCAGGCCCTTATGGTGTCTACCGCTTCCCGCGTTGGCACGGGCAATATAATGGGCGTATCGGTCGCCATTTGCTGCGGCGGCTACGGTGCTGTTTTTTGGATGTGGGTTATTGCCATTATCGGCAGCGCCTCTGCCTTTATAGAAAGCACCTTGGCTCAAATTTATAAGCGCCGCGGCAAGGATGGCAGCTTTGGCGGCCCTGCCTATTACATCGAGCAGGGGCTGAAATGCCGTCCCTTGGCCATAATCTTTTCGGTTGCCCTTATTTTCACCTACGGCATCGGTTTTAATATGCTGGCATCCTACAATCTGCAGGATACCTTCAGCAGCTACAGCTTTTACGATAAAAACGTTACCCCTTGGCTGATTGGCCTTGTGGTGGCAGGTCTTGTCTGCCTTTGCCTTTTCGGCGGCGGCAAGCGAATTGCCAAAATCACCGGCATTTTGGTGCCCTTTATGGGCGTTGCCTACATTTTGGTGGCCATAGTTATCGTTTGTCTTAACCTTAACGCTATTCCCGATATATTCAGCAAGATTTTTGCCGACGCCTTCGATTTCAAATCCATTTTCGGCGGACTGAGCGGCTCTTGCCTGATGTTTGGTATCAAGCGCGGCCTTTTCAGCAACGAGGCAGGCGTGGGCTCTGCCCCCAACGCCTCCGCCGCGGCAGAGGTTACCCACCCCGCAAAGCAAGGTCTTGTGCAGGTGCTGAGCGTGTTTATCGACACCCTGCTTATATGCACCGCCACCGCCATTATGTGCCTTTGCTCGGGCATTGAACCCACCAAGGCGCTTCAGGGTGCCCCCTACGTTCAGCAGTCTATGTCTGCCACTATGGGCAACGTTGGCCCCATATTTATAACCGTAGCTA
>JAZQSG010000039.1:0-6507 GCA_045630025.1 Acutalibacteraceae bacterium | reverse complement strand
CTGGGCCAGCTCAACGCTGATGGTAACCTCGGTGCCCACGGTAACGTCGGGCAGGTCGGTGCGCCCTGCAATGGCCTGCCTAAGCTCTGCCTCTGCCTTGTCGCGCCGCGCCAAAAACGAGGCCACGTCTTCACCGGTGATGGGCTTATAGTGAGGTGTTGCCGCCACGTGAGTTACTCCTTGAAGGGCCAACTGCTCAAGCAGCATAACAGACTCCTCAACAGTTTTGGGGCCGTCATCAATGCCCGGCAAAATATGAGAGTGAGTGTCGGTCATAACAACGTCTCCCTCAACGGTTAATTGTTGTTTTCGCCGTAGTTATAGTTATAGTTGTAATACTTATATTTATAACCGTAGCGGTTGTAGCGACCGTATTTGCCATAGCGACCGTATTTGCTGTAATAGCGGCTGTAACGGCTGTAACGGCTTTCGGTGCCGGGATCGGATTTGTTAAACACAAAGCCAAGAATTTTTGCTTCCGAAAATTCCAAAGAGCCAATGGCGTCCTCAATCTCGTCAATGGTTGACTCGCCCTGGCTTACGGTAAGAATGAAGCCCGAAACCAGCTTGGAAAGGGCCAATGCGTCACTAACCACGGCAATGGGGGGAGTATCGATAATAATGTAATCGTAATGTTCAGACAAAAGGTTAAGCAGCTCGCTCATAACGTTAGAGGCCAAAAGCTCTGCAGGGTTGGGAGGAGTGGGGCCTGCGGTCATACAGTCAAAGCCGTGTTGGGTTTTGATAATAACCTCGTCAACCATTTGTGACATACCGCTAAGAATGCTTGACAAGCCGTTGGCCTTTTGCAAGCCCAGGTGGCGACGGGCAGAGCCCTTGCGCATATCGGCGTCAATAAGCAAAACGCGGTTGTTTGCCTGAGAAATAACCTGTGCAATATTAACAGAGGTGGTGGTTTTACCGTCACCGGCGACGGCACTTGTTACGGCAATAATCTTGCATCCTTCAACGTTGGCCAACGAAAAGTTGATGTTGGCACGAGCGGCACGGTAGGCCTCTTTAATGTAAAACTTTGAGTTTTCGTTAAGAATGTAAGATTTCTTATTTTGCCGATGCTTCTTCGGATGCTTTTGGCTTGCCATAATATCCCTCCTTCTTTTGGTGGCTGTAAAAATCAGGAATCGTGCCCAGTATGGGATAATCGAAATGCTCGGTTATATCCTCAATGCTCTTAATGCGGTTATCGAGCAGCTCGATAATCAGGCAAATCAGCACGGTCAGCACGGCGGTAATAACAAATGCAACCATACCCATAACCTTAAAATCGGTTTTTCTGATGGTAAAATCATTTTTGTCAATAGAGCCGATGGTGTTAAGCTTAACGCGGTTAAGCTTATTTTCAACGTAATCCGGAGCCAGCTTTGCAATGGTAGATGCAATGGTGTGGGCCAGCTTTTTGCTGCTGGACGTGCACCTGAAATCTATAATAAGAGTTTCATCATCGGTGGTGTAACGGGTGCTGTTAATTACGTATTCGGCCGTTATTTTGGTGTCCAACTTTTTGTTGACTTCCTTGGCAACCTTTTCGCCAAAATCCTTGGTTTGAAGCAGCTCAACGAATGAGGGAATAAGGGTTTTGGAAATGGTCAACTCGTTATAAATGTTGTTTGAGTTGAAGTTTTCATCAACGTTGCCAAAGGGGTCAACGATAAAGGAACCGTTGAAATTATAATGCTCTTTGGCGGTAAAGTAGGTCAGGCCCGCCACAACTACGGCAGCAACGATGCCCAAAATGAGAACAATTTTCAGCTTGCTTAAAACGAACCGAAAAAAGTCCATCAATGTGATTTCTCTGTTCACAAAAATACCTCCGTCTGTTATTAAATTGCTGATATGTAAAATATAATATCACAAAGCTCAGGGGTTTACAATCCTTTTTGCCAAAAGGTCAAAAAACGCGAATGGCTTGCGCCTCTGTGCATTTTCCGTCTCGCTCAACGGTAAACAGGCAACCCTCAAGCACGCAGTCACCTTCGGCGTTGGCAAAGCGAACGGGCAGCTTGTCTTTAATCTTGCGAATAGACAGCTCGGGCTTAACGCCCAGCACCGAAAGATAGGGACCCGTCATACCAAGGTCGGTAATAAAACCGGTGGATTGGGGCAAAAGCTGACCGTCGGCGGTTTGCACGTGGGTGTGGGTGCCAAAAACAAAGCTTACCCTTCCGTCAAGATAAAAGGCCAAGGCCTTTTTTTCGGCGGTTGCCTCGGCGTGAATATCAACACCAATTATGGATGCGCCATCTTTTCTTGCCTTTTCTATAAGGCGGTCGGCAACCTCAAAGGGGGAAGCGTAGGGCTCCATATACACGGTGCCTATAAGGTTTATTACGGCCATTTTGGTAAAGCCGAAATCTAAAATTGCGTATCCGCTGCCGGGTGCGGCATCGGTAAAGTTGGCAGGTCGCAGCACAAAAGCAGAGTCCTCGTGCAAGTGCCATGCAGAGGCCTGGCGCAAGCTGTGGTTGCCGCCGGTTACAACGTCGGCACCTGCTTGAAAAAGGGCATCGGCCGATTGGGGGGTAATTCCGTTGCCGTCGGCCGAGTTTTCGCCGTTTACAATAACGGCGTCAATATTATACTGACGCTTTAATAGGGGCAGCTTTTTAGCCAGCATATCGCAGCCGCTGCTGCCCACCACGTCACCTATGCAAAGAATTTTCATGCCTTAGGGGTTTTGCGAATGAAGAGCACGCCCAAGGTGTTGGGACCGCAATGGGCTGAAACGGTGCAGCCGGCGGTGGTAAACAAAACGTCGTCAAACTTGCCCAACGACTTAACGTAGTCAAGCACGGCGGTGGCGGTTGCGTCATCCTCACAGGTGTGGGTAACGAAAACTCTTGAGGTATCAACATCGTCAAGGTTATCAAGGCGCTCCTTGGCGTAGGTCAAAAGCACGTCGCTGTATTTGCCACGGTATTTTTTGCCTACGGTCATGGCTCCGTCGGTAACCTCAATGCAGGGCTTAAGGCGAAGAACGTTAGCGCCAAGCACGGCAACGCCGGAGCAGCGGCCGCCCTTGTGCAAGAACTCAAGGTTATCAATAACAAAGGATGCGTCAACGCAGGGAATAAGCTTTTCAATAATTTCAACAATCTCGTCGGCCGATTTGCCTTCGGCTGCCAACTCACTTGCTCTTAATACCAACAGTGCAACGCCGGTCGAAAGGTTGCGGCTGTCAACAACGTGAACACCCTCAATCTCCAAAGCGGCAAGACGGGCAAAGTTATAAGAGCCCGACATATCCGAACTGATGGGGAAGTGAATAACCTCGCTGCCGTCAGCGGTAAGCTTGGTGAAAAGCTGGGTGTAATCGTCGGTGTTGGGGGCAGAGGTGGTGGCAAGCTTGCCTGTTGAGCGGGTATACTCAAACAGGTCGGCAGGCACAACGTCTACACCGTCAAGCAATCTTTTATCGCCCATAACAACGGGCATGGGGTTAATAACAAGCTGATATTTTTCAGCAATCTCTTTTGTGATATCAACAATGCTGTCACAGCTGATGATGACCTTTTTACTCATAAGTATTACCTCCGTTAATTACAGAACTATACATTATGTATTATAACACAACCCCGCCTTTAATTCAATAACAAATCATTGCAATTTTGACTTTTTTTGACTGCAGCCCTAAAAATGTGGCTTTGTTATCGGCAAAAAACAGGTAAAATATGTTAATAATATACAAAAACAACTAACAAAAACTTAATTTATATCCAATAAAAAGATAAAATAACCAAAAAACAACCAAAAATGATATATAAAGGCACTTGATATTTACGCGCAGATGTAGTATTATTTTAATATAGAATAGCTTTAAACCCACTTGGTGGGCGTATGAAAGGAACTGAAGCTTTTATGAAAAAGATGACAAAGGCAGAGGCGGTTGCTCTTATTAAGGCCAAACTGTCTCATAATTTCGGTGTTTTACCCGAAAATGCATCGGATGAAATTTTTTACAAAGCCACCGTTATGGCCCTTGTTGATATTATGAACGGCATTCGTGCCAAATTTGAAGACAGAGCCGACAAGCAAGAGAAAAAGCAAGTGTGCTATATGTGTATGGAGTTTTTGCTTGGTCGCTCTCTTAAAAACACCCTTTACAATCTTAATCTTGAGTCAACCTTTGCCGCCGCACTTAAAGAGCTTGACGTTAAGCTTGACCGCCTTTACGACCTTGAGCCCGATGCCGGCTTGGGCAACGGCGGTCTGGGCCGATTGGCCGCTTGTATAATGGATGGTCTTGCCACGGGTGAATATCCTGCAATGGGTTATTCTATTAAATACGAGTTCGGCATTTTCCGTCAAAAGCTGGTTGAGGGCTGGCAAACCGAAATGCCCGATTTTTGGCTTCCCGGTGGCGAGGTTTGGTTTGAAACCCGTTCCGAGCTTGCAGTAAAGGTGCAGTTTGACGGTCACGTTGACGAATGGTGGGATGAGCATGGCTTCCACCATATCGAGCACAGAGATGCCTCCGAGGTGCTTGCCATACCCAGCGATATGATGATTGCGGGTAAAGACGGTCACGCAGTAAGCGTGCTTCGTTTGTGGAAGGCAAGTGCTCCCGGTTTTGATATGCAGCTGTTTAACGAGGGCAGCTATTTGCGCGCTGTAGAGCAAAACGCAATGGCAGAGGTTATAAGCAAGGTGCTTTATCCTGCCGACAATCACGCCGAGGGTAAATCCCTGCGCCTTCGTCAGCAATATTTCCTTGTAAGCGCCTCGGTGCAAGATATCGTTCGCCGTCATCTTGAAAAATACGGCACCCTTGATAATCTGCCCGAAAAGGTGGCAATTCACATTAACGATACCCACCCCGCTCTTTGTGTGCCCGAGCTTATGCGCCTTATGCTTGACGAGTGCGGCTACACCTGGGACGATGCCTGGCGCATTGCCTCGCGCACCCTTGCATACACCAACCACACCGTTATGAAAGAGGCGCTGGAGTGCTGGGGTGAAGATATGTTCCGCCACCGCCTGCCCCGAATTTATCAGATTACTAAAGAGATTGACCGCCGTTACCGCGAGGGCGTTGTGGCTCAAACGGGCGATTGGGGTCTGGCTTCACGCACCGCAATTGTTGAGTCGGGTGTGGTAAAAATGGCAAATCTTTCGGTTGCCGCAGGTCATAAGGTAAACGGCGTATCCCGTTTGCACAGCGAAATTCTTAAAGAAACCGTGTTTAGCGATTTTTATTCCCTTATGCCCGAAAAGTTCACCAACGTTACCAACGGCATAGCCCACCGCCGCTGGCTGTGCCAGGCCAATCCCGAGCTTACCAAGCTGCTTTGCGAGCTTATAGGCGACGGCTTTGTGCTTGATTTGGCTCAAATAACCAAGCTTAACGATTATGCCGACGATAGCGCGGTGCTTGAGCGCCTTAGCGCTATTAAGCGCCAAAACAAGCAGCGCTTTGCAAAATATCTTAAGGGCGCCGGCTACGGCGACGTAAATCTTGACAGCATATTCGATATCCAGGTTAAGCGCCTGCACGAGTATAAGCGTCAGCATCTTAACGCCCTTCATATCGTAAGCGACTATTTGTTTATCAAAAACAATCCCAACGCTCCCTTTACGCCCAAAACCTACATTTTCGGTGCAAAGGCCGCTTCGGGCTACTTCCTTGCCAAGCAGATAATTCAGTTTATCTGCAAGCTGGGCAAGATGATAGATGCCGACCCGCAGGTAAGAGAAAAGCTTAAGGTAGTTTACGTAGAGGATTACCGCGTTACCATGGCCGAGCTGCTTATGCCTGCCGCCGATATAAGCGAGCAAATCTCACTTGCAGGCACCGAGGCATCGGGCACCGGCAATATGAAGCTTATGCTTAACGGTGCCGTTACCTTGGGCACAGAGGACGGTGCAAACGTTGAAATTCACGAGGCGGTAGGGGATGATAACATCATCATCTTCGGTATGCTGGCTCACGAGGTAGACCGTTTGCGCGCCCAGGGCTATCGCCCCGGCGATTACTACGCCAACAATCCCATTATTCGCGAGGCGGTTGATTTTATGCGCCGCGATTTCGGCGGTGTAAACTTCAGCGCAATAGCCGATAACCTTATCGGTTCAGACCACTATATGGTGCTTGCCGATTTTGCCGATTATTGCGATGCCCAAAACAAAGCAAGCCGTCTTTATAACGACAAAGAGCTTTGGTCACGTATGTCCCTTAAAAATATTGCCAATGCAGGCCGCTTCTCTATCGACCGCTTAATAGAGGATTACAGCCGCGACATTTGGAATTTGCAAAAGGTTGATCGCTGATGAACGAGGTATTTGATAACCGTTCAACGTTTTATATTTCGCAGACTGTCCCCGTAAAAGCGGGTGACGGTCTGCGTTTTTCGCTTTTGTTGCACGATGGCTGCAACTGTTGCGATGCCTGGCTTAAAATCAGACAGGATTCGGGGCAGTACGTGTGGGTGCCAATGGTGTGGCAAGAAAAGGTGAGGGGCGTTTTTAATCGCTGGGTGACCGAATATACTC
>JAZQSG010000038.1:0-6297 GCA_045630025.1 Acutalibacteraceae bacterium | reverse complement strand
AAGGGGAGGGGGGAAGAAAGCCAAATAAACCCACCCCCCCCCCGCATAGGGGGGGCACGTTTATTTAACTCAATTCAAATACAACTGCACAGAATTGTCGGTAATATTGTTTTCGCCTATTTCAACGTCTTCGCAGCGGGTGGTGATAACGGCATAATAGATGCCCGAGCCGCCCATACCCGTCAGAGTGTTGTTGCTGAAGTTCAGACCTTTTAGCGAGGTTGCCTTAATGGCAGAGGGGCAATTAAGGAAGGTGTTGCTTTGAACCGTCAAATTGCGATTAACGTCGGCGGGATAGTTGGAATCCATATCGTGAGAGGCGTGGGTGATTATGGCAGACCCTGCCAGCTTGCCGCAGTTTTTAAAGGTGTTACCGATGAGAGTAATGTTTTTGCCGGGCGACACTTCACCCCAATATTTGATGTCGGGGGCGATAAGCACGGCGGCCAAACGGGTGCCCTCAATGGTGCAGTTTTTAACTACGGCATTTTCGGTTTGAAGCAAAAATGCACGGGCACGATTTGATCTTACGGTGCAGTTGGTGATCTCAACTGAGGGGTGCATGGTTTTGTTGGACATAACGGTGCCGTTGGTTACACCCTTGGGCAGCTTGTCAAAGGTCATTTTGCCCGAATGTGAATTAACCTTTTTAACCTTGGCAGTGCCAAGCAGCTTAAAGGTGGATTTATCATAAAACTCGATTTCATCACCCTTAGCGGCCCATTCGTTAAGAATGTTGGTGTTATACCTTTCCATATAAGCGGTCAGTGAGTTGCCGTTAAGGTTGGTTACCGAGTAGGCCATACCATGAACGTTTACACAGTCGTCGCCCAATTTTTCAAAATTGCAGTCCTCGATTATAAGCTGACCGCCGATAGCACCGATGTGAACACCGTCAGCATTGGAAGAAAAGTATGACTGGGGATTGTCAGATGAAATATCAATCTTGCGTAGAGTCAGATTAAAGGTTCTGCCGGTGGTAAAGAAAACACCTGAAAATGCGTTGCACACCTTAACATTTTCAAAAACCAAGTCAGAGCTGTTCATAATCTGAAACACGCCGTCACTCATCATAGATGCTCTGAGTCCCACACGGGTGCCTACGCTCAAGGCCTGCACCTCATTCATGCTTAAGCCCATTATGCACACGGTTCCGTCAGCCATCAACTTTTGACTAAAGCCCGTCTCGTTATATTTTTCAAGCTCGGTGGGTATGCCGTTTTCGTCAAAGACGTTGATGGCGCCGTACACCTCTTTGCCTGTGGGCTTAAAGCTGTCATAGGGCTTGATGTATATTGCGCCGCCGTCAACCAGGGTTGACACTATCTCGCCTGAAAGAGAGGTCAAGGCGTCATACTTAACGGTTATGCCGCAAACGGTTACGTTTTTGGATTCAAGTATATTCAAAACAGAGCAATTTTTGGCAGAAACGGTTGACGTGTCAAGACCGGTCTTGACAAAGATAACGTTATCACCCTCGATTTTAATATTTTTCTTTTTTGAAATTTCAAGGGTCTTGGTCAGGTAATAGGTGCCTTTTTCCAGCTTCAAAATCTCACCCGACTTAAGGGCAGATATGGCCTTTTGAATAGCGGCGGTATCATCCTTGCCCGAGGGAGAAAGGGTGCCGCCGGTTTTGTTTACGCTTGCGGCAGATGATGAGGTTGCGCCGGATGACTTGCCGCTTTCGTCAGCAGGGGCAGTGCAGCTCGAAAGGGTGCACACCGATAAAAGACCGGCTAATAAAACCGATAAAAATTTGTATTTCATAAGTACCTCCAAGCAGGGTTTCTACATTATTATATATACATACGCGAGTCGAAAAATCAAGAAAATATCGAATGTTGTGCAAGTAAAATTTTTAGGCAAAATAAAAAATTTGCAAATGCCAAAAAAACCCTTGACATTTGCAAAAATTGGTAGTAAAATATTATACTGCATAAATAATGGGTGTCTGTGCCCGTGTGAACTTTACTGAGGGTTATTATATCAAATAAAGTGACCCTCGTCAAGTAAAAGTTTCATCCGAAATTCAGGCCCCGTGACTATTGCTTTCAGCAGGTATAAAGACCGCCTTTTAGGCAGCCTAATCAGATGAAGGAGTGATAAAGCCGATGGTGAAAGTCAAACCTGTCCATCTTGGCAAAAATGTCCGTATGAGCTTCTCCAAAATCAACGAGGTTTTGGATATGCCCAATCTTATCGAAATTCAGAAAAACTCTTACGAGTGGTTCCTTGGTGACGGCTTGAAAGAGGTTTTTGCCGATATGTCGGCAATTACTGACTATTCCGATAACCTTGTGCTTAGCTTCATCGACTACCGTCTTGACGACAAGCCCAAGTACACGGTTGAAGAGTGCAAAGAGCGTGATACTACCTATGCCTCTCCCATGCGTGTGCGCGCACGCCTTTTAAATAAGGAAACAGGCGAAATCAAAGAAAACGAAGTGTTCATTGGCGATTTCCCCCTTATGACCGAATCGGGTACCTTTGTTATCAATGGTGCCGAGCGTGTTGTTGTATCACAGCTTGTGCGTTCTCCCGGCGTCTATTACGATGTAGAAATCGACAAATCGGGCAGCAAAAAATTCAGCGCAACCGTTATCCCCAATCGCGGTGCATGGCTTGAATACGAAACCGACGTAAACGATATTCTTTATGTCCGTATCGATAAAAACCGCAAAATACCCGTGAGCACCTTTATTCGCTCATTGGGTGTATTTACCGATACCCAAATGACCAACGCCGAAATGGAAGAGCTTTTCGGTAAGGATATTCGCCTTGAATATACCTTTGAAAAAGACACTTCTAAAGACGTTGAGGATGCATTGCTTGAGGTTTATAAAAAGCTTCGCCCCGGTGAACCCTTCACCGTTGAGGGCGCTACCGGCTATATTTACGGCCTCTTCTTTGATCCCCACCGTTACGATATGTCACGTGTTGGCCGCTATAAATATAATAAGAAGCTTGCCTTGGGCACCCGCATCATCGGCAAGGTTCTTTCCCGTCCCGTTGTGGCACCTCTTACCGGTGAGATTTTGGCAGAGCAGGGCGTTATCGTAAGCAAAGAGCTTGCTGCAACCTTCGAGGCCCAGGGCGTAAGCCAGGTTTATCTTGCAGTTACCGAGCTTGACGGCTCACAAAGCGAGGTTAAGGTTATATCTAACGGTATGGTTGACCTCAGCAAGTTTGTTGATGCCGACGTTTACGACGCTGTTAAAGATATTGTTAACGAGCACGTTCGTTTCTCTGTTTTGTGCGAAATTCTTGATGCAGCTGCCGACAAGGATGATCTTGTTGCCACCCTTATCGAGCGTGTTACCGAGCTTATCCCCAACAACATCACTCTTGACGATATTTTTGCCGCAACCAACTATTTCATCGGCCTCAATCACGAGATTGGTTATACCGATGATATCGACCACTTGGGCAACCGCCGCATTCGCTGCGTTGGTGAGCTGCTGCAAAACCAGTTCCGCATTGGCTTCTCTCGTATGGAGCGTGTTATCCGCGAGAAGATGTCTTTGCAGGCACAGGATCTTGATGCAGTAACTCCTCAAAGTCTTATTAATATTCGTCCTGTTGTAGCTGCAATCAAAGAGTTCTTTGGTTCATCACAGCTTTCACAGTTTATGGATCAGACCAACCCCTTGTCAGAGCTTACTCACAAGCGTCGTTTGTCTGCTTTGGGCCCCGGCGGTCTTTCACGTGACCGCGCAGGATTCGAGGTTCGTGACGTACACTACAGCCACTACGGCCGCATGTGCCCCATCGAAACTCCCGAAGGTCCCAACATCGGTCTTATCTCTTATCTTGCAACCTATGCACGCATCAACTCATACGGCTTTATCGAAACTCCTTTCCGCAAGGTTGAGCTTGACGATAAGGGCGTGCCCTACGTAACCGATAAGGTTGAGTATATGACCGCCGATTGTGAAGACGATTACATTGTTGCACAGGCCAACACTCCCCTTGATGAGAATGGCTATTTTGTAAACAAAACCGTTACCACCCGTTTCCGCGACGAGTTCCTTGAAGTTACCCCCGACCAGGTAAGCTATATGGACGTATCGCCTAAGATGGCTGTTTCGGTTGCAACCGCAATGATTCCCTTCCTTGAAAACGACGATACCAACCGTGCACTCATGGGCTCAAACATGCAGAAGCAGGCCGTGCCCCTTCTCAAAACCGAGTCTCCCATCGTTGCCACCGGTATGGAATACAAGGCAGCCGTTGACTCAGGCGTTGTTGTGCTTGCAAAGCGCGCAGGTGAGGTTGTTGCTGCATCTGCCGACAAGATTGAAATCAAGGTAGACGGCGGCGAGACTGACAGCTACAAGCTTATCAAGTTCCTCCGTTCTAACCACGGCACCTGCCTTAATCAGCGTCCTATCGTTGAGGTTGGTCAGCAGGTTATTGCCGGCGAGGTTATCGCCGACGGTCCCGCCACCTGCAACGGTGAAATCTCTCTTGGTAAAAACGCCCTTATCGGCTTTATGACCTGGGAGGGTTATAACTACGAAGACGCTGTTCTTCTTAACGAAAAAGTGGTAAGAGATGACGTGTTCACCTCTGTTCACATCGAAAAATACGAAATCGAAGCACGCGACACCAAGCTTGGACCCGAAGATATCACCCGTGATATCCCCAACGTTGGTGAGGATGCACTTAAAGACCTTGACGAGCGCGGCATTATCCGCATCGGTGCCGAGGTTCGTGCCGGTGACATTCTTGTAGGTAAGGTTACCCCCAAGGGCGAAACCGAGCTTACCGCTGAAGAGCGTTTGCTTCGCGCCATCTTTGGTGAAAAGGCCCGCGAGGTTCGCGATACCTCTTTGCGTGTGCCTCACGGCGAATACGGCACCATCGTTGATGTTGACGTCTTTACCCGTGAAAATTCAAGTGAACTCAACCCCGGTGTAAACACCGTTGTTCGTTGCTACATCGCCCAGAAGCGCAAGATTTCTGTTGGTGACAAAATGGCCGGACGTCACGGTAACAAGGGTGTTGTATCTCGCATTCTTCCTCAAGAGGATATGCCCTTCCTTCCCGATGGCAGACCTCTCGATATCGTGCTTAATCCTCTGGGCGTTCCTTCCCGTATGAACATCGGTCAGGTGCTTGAGGTACACTTGGGTATGGCTGCCAAGAACCTTGGCTGGAAGGTATGCACCCCTGTATTCGACGGCGCCCACGAAGGCGACATTATGGAAATGTTCGAGCAGGGCGGATATTACCGCGAGGTAATGTTCAATAAAGAAAACGGCAAGTTTATGGAGCCCTTGGGCGGTAAGATTCTTGTTGAAGAGACCGTTCGTGAGGATGGCAAGAAGGATATTGCCCGTCTTGACGAAGAAACTGCCAAGGATATGGCCAAGCTGACCGAACTTGCCATCCAAGACAAGCTTAAGGTTATCGACGGTAAAACCTTCCTTAAGGATGGTCGCACAGGCGAACGCTTCGACAATCCCGTAACCGTTGGCTATATGTATTACCTCAAGCTCCATCACCTTGTTGACGATAAGATTCACGCCCGTTCAACCGGACCTTACTCACTGGTTACCCAGCAGCCCTTGGGCGGTAAGGCACAGTTCGGCGGTCAGCGTTTTGGTGAAATGGAAGTTTGGGCGTTGGAGGCATACGGTGCCGCCTACACCCTGCAAGAAATCCTTACCATCAAGTCAGACGATATTGTTGGCCGTGTAGATACCTACGAAGCCATTGTTAAGGGTCAAAACGTTCCCAAGCCGGGCGTTCCCGAATCCTTCAAGGTTCTTATCAAAGAGCTTCAGGCCCTGGGTCTTGACGTTCGCGTGCTTGATAAGTACAACGAAGAGATTGACCTTAAGCAAACCTTTGCTGACGATGATATGGGTCTTGTTCCTGCCGATGCACCCGTAATTGCCACCGATACCGATTTTGAGGGCGATTACACCGGCTTTACTATTGAAGATAACGAGGGCAACCCCGTTGTTGATGATACCGAGGATGACGGTTATTCCGATTCCTACACCGATGACGAAGAATAAGGAGGGCATAGATTATGGAATTTAATGAGTTTGAATCAATAAAAATCGGTCTTGCCTCTCCCGAGCAGATTCGTTCTTGGTCGTTTGGCGAGGTTAAAAAGCCCGAAACCATCAACTATCGCACCCTCAAGCCCGAGCGCGACGGTCTTTATTGCGAGCGCATTTTCGGACCCACCAAGGACTGGGAATGCCACTGCGGCAAGTATAAGCGCATCCGTTATAAGGGCAAAATCTGTGAGCGCTGCGGTGTTGAAATCACCCGTGCCAA
>JAZQSG010000037.1:0-3764 GCA_045630025.1 Acutalibacteraceae bacterium | reverse complement strand
ATAGGTTTTGAGTTTGGTTAACTGTTCATCTTTAACCTGCCAAATGAAGTTACCCAAGCCTTCTACTTTTTGCTTAAACTTCTGAAGGCTAACAAGGTCTTCGGCTTTCAGTTCAACAATTTCGGTTTGTTTGCCGTTGGTTATCGAAAACAAACGCTTCGGAAAAACCACGTCTTTTATATGAAAAAGCGGCTCAAGTGTAAAGTTACTCCATTGTTTCGGTTTGCCGTTTTCGCCTGCGCTTATATAGCCGTTGTTCTCGACCCAGAAGCCGTAAGTTTCGTAAAGGTCCAATTCGCCTTTGCCGCGCCTCACGTTGCGGTGCTCAAGGCGGTCGGCCAGTGCGTTAAGGTAGGCTTTGCGAAGCATCGCTTTTGCGCCCTTTATGCCCGACAGCGTGGCCACTTTGTCAACCCATAAATTTGCCCGTGTTTCGTCGTCAATAAGGGCAATAACGCTGGCAATTTCGTTAACAAACTTTGTGTTTTCGTCAACGGTTACGCCTTCGCCTTTTGGCTGTATGTGGTTAAGATACCACATTATAAAGTCCTGTTGTTGCAGGCCTTTGAGTTTGTCAATGGTGGTGCAGTAACTGTCGGCGTCAACTTTAACCTTTTTGTCGGGTTGCGGCAGTTCGCGAATGTAAACCGACAGGCCGCATTCCATAGCCATTTTGGCGTTGGCAATGGTGCCTTTAATGCCTGTGCCGTCGTCGGTGTCCTTTTCCACTGCGTCGGCATCAGGAATAAAACAAACGTTGTTTGTTATCGGTTGAATTAGTTTAAAGTGCTCTTTGGTGTATTTGCTGCCCAAACAAGCCACGGCGTTGTTGGCACCGATTGCCTCAAGGCGCAGAACATCGGGCGCGCCCTCCACTAAAAACATAAGGTCGGCCAGTTTGGCGGCTTTTTTGGCGAAGTTCAGGCCGAAAAGGGTTGCTTTTTTGCCGTAAATGGCACTGTTTGCGCTGTTCAGATATTTAGGCACGTCTGGCTCATCGCCAATGTAGCGGCACGTAAAGCCGATAATATTGCCCGTGTTGCTGTAAATTGGTATCGTAACGCGGTCGCGGTAATAGTCGTGCCGCCGTCCGTTGTCGGGGTTGACGTAAATAAGTTTCAGTTCCTCGAAAAACTTGCGGTTAAGGTTGTTTTCGATTGCCCAACTGTCGAGCGCGTGCCATTCGTCGGGCGCGTAGCCAATGCCGATAGATTTTGCGAAGTCAAGGCCCCAGCGTTTTTCGACGTAGGCTTTTGCGCGTTCGCTTTTCTCAAGTTGCGAAACAAAGAACCTTTGCGCCTGTTTGTTGGCATCGTATAGGGCAACGTAGTGCAGGCCTTCGGCGGTGTCTTCGGGGCGTCTTTCAGGAATTTTAATGTCGTATTTTTTTGCCAAATAAACCATTGCGTCCCAAAAGGCAAGGCCTTGCGTTTCCATTACAAAGTCGATTACGTTGCCGCCTTTGTGGCAGCCGTAACAGTGCCAGTGCTGGCGGTCAGGTTCCACGGCCAACGACGGTGTTTTTTCCTTGTGAATCGGGCAGCAACCAAAATAACGGCTGCCTGTTTTCTTCAGGCTTACGTGCTCCGATACCACTTCGATAATGTCGGCGCGGCTTAATATCTGTTCTTTTAGGTCCATAGCGATTATTTGGTGTTGGGTGTTTTAATTTGCTTCGGCCAACGCTTCACATAAAGCGCGGCTCATATTTACTTCTACGGCATTGCCGATAAACTTTTTTTGCTCTGCCTGGTTGCCGATTAGCACGTAGTCGGCCGGGAACCCCATTATTTTTTTGAGTTCGTTTACTTTGAGCATTCGCATTTTTATATCGATTATCTGATACAATGCCATAAATTGTTTGATTTTCACCATTATTGGGGTGTCAGTCTCATAAATAACAATCGCCTTTTCACCAGTTTTAGTTGTTATAAGGTAAGGCGGCATTTTATCCATTCGCGCAATTAGTGTAAAACACGGGTTATCAATTGAACTGCCGTTTGAATAGAATTGCGGGTTAACCAAAAATTGCAGGTTGCACAGTTTTTGTTTCGGGTGTGTGGTAATAGCCGGGCAAACAGAATCTATTGAATTGCCACTGCCGCTGTTTCCATATTCATGGACAATAAAGCGCGGTTGAATCAAGCCCAGACGGTCGTGCGTTACTATTGTGGGGGCTGGTTTGTCGATTGAATGATTTTGCCCGTTGCCATAGTAGACCGTAACAAAAGCGTGGTGGTCAATTGTGGTAATTGTTCCGGCAGGCTTGTCGATACTTTGGTTTTTGCTGTCGGGGTTTCCGCTAAATTGCTTCGACAAAAAACAACATTTCACAATGCCCAGTCTGTTTTGAACGGCAACTGTCGGGCACGGTTCGTTTATTCCGGGGGCAACGTATTTGCCACGTTGGTTCATAGAGTTGTATTTTATTAGGAACGCATCGAACTTTTTGAGGGTTGTTCCGGCAACGAATTTCACAAGCCCGGCATAAATGCGTTCAAGCGTGCGGTCGCAAAG
The DNA here is from genome assembly GCA_045630025.1 of Acutalibacteraceae bacterium. Lineage (GTDB taxonomy): Bacteria > Bacillota > Clostridia > Oscillospirales > Acutalibacteraceae > RGIG2206. Next base: position 1,247 of record JAZQSG010000037.1, on the reverse strand, counting down.
TGGTTGCCGCCTGGTAAAAATACTTTCTCCTTCGTCGGCCAGGTCGAGCACGTCGCGAACAGGTTTCCATTTGTTCAGTTTAACGTTGAAAATTGTAAGGTTTTTATCGTTGCTGCCTTCTTTGCTGTGGGTTGGTTCAGGGAAACTGTGCGGCAGTCCTTTTTTTGCGAATTGTCCGAAAAAGCGTTTGCGGCTTGTATATGCGCCAAAGTCGGCGGCGTTTAACAATCGGTATCGAAAACTATAACCGTAGTTTTCAATAGTGTTGCACCAGCGTAAATATGCGGTGCCTTTGTCGCGGCTTACGGGTTTGCCTTTTTCGTCGAGTTCGCCCCAGCACATAAACTCTTCGACGTTTTCAATTTGGATATAATCGGGGTTTAACGCTTCTATATATCGAAAAAGGTGCTCTGCCAACGTTCGGCTGTCGGCATCGCGGGGCTGGCCGCCTTTTGCCCGGCTAAAATTCGTGCATTCAAGCGAAGCCCACAAAACTAAAAGCGCGTCCGGGTATTGTTTTTTCATTTTTTCGGTTTGTGCAACCAACGGCGTAAGGTCGAGCGTTCGCACGTCTTCGGTAAAATGAACCGCCTCCGGGTGGTTCGCAAGGTGCGAAGCAATGGCGTTTTTGTCGTGGTTGACGCACGCTATCACTTTTGCGCATTTCTGGCCGTGCAGCTTTGCAAGTTCAACGCCTGTGCTGGTTCCTCCGGCACCGCAAAAAAGGTCGATATACAATAAATGTCTCATAGTAGTAGTGTGTTAGGCGTTAGGTGTTTGGTTTTGTGGTAACAGTTTTGCCAGTTCGGCTTTTTCGGCCTTAAACCGTTGCATTTCGTCTTTGATTTCGGCAAACATTGCCTTGTTGAGTTCGGCAATTTGGCCTTGCAGAATGCGTTTGCGCTTTTCGTATTTGGCTTGTATTGTAAAAATTATGTCGCCGTGCGCCTTTTTAAGTTCGGCTTTGCGGTCGCGGTAGGCATCGAGCTCAAGGGTGTTGCCCTGCGCTTCGTCGAATGATTGTTTGTAATAAGCCATAATACTTTGTTTTTTAATCGTTTATTTTTTGATAAAAACCGAAGGGGCTGCGGTGGTGGCTTTTGAAGCCGACTATTTGAAAACAAATAGTCGTTGAACTTTACGCTGCCCAACCTTTTATTAAGCCTTCACCTTTGGTTTTTCTCGTTAATTCACTGTTAGGCTGGCAGACGGCCGAAGGCCCGGCCAAATTTTTGAGAAAGCCCCGC
>JAZQSG010000036.1:0-1412 GCA_045630025.1 Acutalibacteraceae bacterium | reverse complement strand
CTGCCGTCCAAATCGATGATTTACGCCAGCGACCGCACGCTGTTTGAGTTTGAAAAGAACTTTAGCCACTTCGGATATAACAACTGCACACTGACAGAAGCCTTTACCCGAATCGGCACCGTTTACGGCTCAAATGGCGTTATCGGCCTGGCATTCTACATTGCTTCGCTGTTTAAAGATGTTGTGCTGCACAACACAAGCCTGCATTTTCCTATTCTCAACCTTTTCGGCCCAAAAGGCAGCGGCAAAACCGAACTGGCCGTATCTCTTAAGCGGTTTTTCCAACTTAAAGACCTGCCGTTGAACTTGAACAATACCACAATAGCCGCCATTGCCAACAACCTGGCGCAGGTATCGAACGCAATAGTGCACTTCGACGAGTTCCGCAACGACCTTGACACACGCATTCGCGAGTCGTTAAAGGGAGTTTGGGATAACACGGGCCGCAGCCGTATGAGCCTTGACCGCGACAAACAAGTTGAAAGCACCCTTGTTGACTGCGCACTTATATTGAGCGGGCAGGAAATGGCAACCGCCGACATTGCGCTGTTTAGCCGTTTTGTTTTTCTGCGGTTTTCAGAAACAACCTTTACAGCCGAAGCCAAAAAGAACTTTAACGAGTTGGCCGAACTGCAACGCAAAGGCTTTAGCCACATTACGCTGCAACTGTTGAACTACCGCCCGCAGGTTGAACGCGAAATTGCCAGCCAGTTGGCCGTTGTTTCCGACCAACTCAACGACCGCCTGGGCAAAACGGTTATTGAAGACCGCATTTTAGGCAATTACAAAGTGCTTTTGGTTGTGTATAAGATAATTAGCAAATATTTAACGCTGCCTTACAGTTACGAGCACGTTTTCAACCTTTGCTACGATTATATGGTTGAACAGCAAGGTAGTTGCTTTACTTCTAATGAAATAGCCAACTTTTGGGAGGCTGTGCAAGTTTTGGTCCAAAACGGCGAACTTATTATTGAAGGCGACTATCGAATTAAGCCCGAAAAGGAACTCAAAACCGATATTGTTGATATTGAGTATCAAACGCCCCGACTTGTGCTGTATATACGCCCGACGCGCACTTTCCAACTATATGCCAAACAATATAGGAGCCTGGGCGAAACGTGCCTGCCGCGCCAATCGCTCAAATACTACCTTGAGCAATCAAAAGAATATCTGGGCAAAAAAGCCTCGATGCGCTTTAAATCGATTATCAAAGGCCAACAGCAATACGAAAGCCACAGCGACAGCGGCAAAACCGAAAACGTTGCTCAATCGCAATTCGACCGTGTTATGGCTTTTGATTATGAGGCCGTAAAAAACGCATACGGTATCGATATAAACAGTTACGTTGAAAACGAACAGCAAGACTTACCACTTGAATTTTAATGCCTTATGAAAATACGAAATCAAAAATC
>JAZQSG010000035.1:0-3668 GCA_045630025.1 Acutalibacteraceae bacterium | reverse complement strand
TTTAATGATTATTTGTTGTAAGAATTGTTAAGAGATGCAAATTCACTAAGAGCGTTCTTATAATCCTCAGCGCTCAAAAGCTTATAAACTGTTGCATTTTCGGAATAGATAGCCTTATCAGCCAAGAGCTTATCGACGCCGGCTACGAAAACAGCGAGGCCTGCCAGGTTAGCCCTTATTGCATTCTTGACCCCGTTGACGGTAAGCTGGGCTTTTACGGCACCGACGTTGGCGGAATGTTCCGCACCACCGACGGCGGTAAAAGCTGGCACCCCAGCACCATCGGTTTCGATGCCTGCGGCTCTACGGGTATGATGTTTGACCCCAACAATATCAACCGCGTTATAGCCATTGGCTGCAACTCAAGCTATCACAACACCAACGGCATTTATCTGTCTACCGACGCAGGTGATACCTGGGCCGCCAAATTCGTGCACGGCACCCAGGGCTTCGAGGGCAAAATTGGCGACGATTACGACCATCGCGTTCAAATTGCATTTGACCCCTCAAGCAAAGATAAAAAGCTTAACGGCAGCTCAATTGTTTATTGGTCTCGTGAAGATTTTAATGTTGAGCCCGCCAACAACTACCCCTATATTTATAAATCTACCGACGGCGGCAATACCTGGAAAAAGCTTGAAGGCACCAAGGGTATCGGCGGCGGAGACATTTTTGTAAATAAAGACGGCAAGGTTATTGCCTCTAACGAAAAAGGCGTGTGGGTATCCTCCGACAAGGGCAAAAACTGGAAAAAGGTAAGCGAAATGCAGGTTCAGGCAATGTTTACCGTGCCCAACAAGGTTAACGACGTTTACGTTGTAACTCTTGACGGCTTTTACATCTCTTCCGACTTCGGCACCACCTTTAAGCAGGTTGATCAGTCGGGCTTCCCCGTAGATGCAAAAGAGTTCCGCAATTTGCGCGTGGCTCCCTCTAACCCTAACTATATGATTGTGTTCCGTCTTGGCAAAACCTATGAATTTGACTACTCATCCTACTACACCAAGGATGGCGGCAAAACCTGGAAGAAAGCCCAAAATCATAAAGAGGGCATTTGGATTCCTATGTCAGAGTGGCGTGCCAACTTCTGGTATTCACCCGTAGATGAAAACTTTATTATTTCTACCGAATACCGTTCAGAGGATGGTGGCGAAAACTTCTACGTTTCAACCAAGGGCTACAACGTATCAGCCACCACCGACGTATCGGTTAACATCAACAACGAAAAGCTGATTGCCGTCAGCAACCAAGACTTTAACGGCGGATATTCTGCCGACGGCGGCAAAACCTGGACCTACGTTAACTGGTCGGGCAAGAACTGGGGCGGATTTACCTACGGCGCCTACGCTCTTACCGACAAAATAGTTTGCACCACCAATGCCGAAAGCTGGGCAGGCGGCGGTGAAATAGTATACACCACCGACGGCGGCAAAACCGTTCAGCACACCGGCAAAAACATTAACGGCTTGCAGGTGGGCTACGGCGCGCCGGGCAAAGAAAATATTGCCTTCCTTGGCAACTATCGCACCGATGACTATTGCAAAACCTGGACAGAGATGGAGGGCTGCAAAGGCGTGCTTGCTCACGATTCCGAGACAGGCCGACTTTTCGGTGCCGATACCTGCTATGTAGTGTATTCAGACGACGACGGCAAAACCTGGCAAAAGCTTACCCTTGCCGAAAACACCATTTCTGATATAGATTACAGCGAAAAGGATAAAAAGCTTTACGTAACTGCCGGCAAAAATCTGTTTTATTACGATTTTAACGGCAGCAACAGTGCCCTCGTGCAGGTGTTTGGCGTTTCTGCGGGCGGCGTAGTCGTTGACCCCGAAAACCCCAACATCATTTACGTCAGCTACAGCACCTACTCCAGCTACAACGTGGCATCGGTATGCCGCTCTCTTGACGGCGGCAAAACCTGGACTAATCTTTGCCGCACGGTAGGCGACGGACGCGACAACTGCCCTGACGGCGGACGTAACGCCGTATGCATCTCATTTATTTCATCAACCCGAGAAATTATGGTTGCTGCAAGCTGCCGAGGAGTGTGGAAGATGAAGGCCTGTGACGCGTCAAAGGGGCAAAAATTCACTAAATAAGTGAACTCAAGCCATCTAAAAAAGCTGTTTTACGGCAGGGAAGAGAATTGGCTTCTTATCCCAAAAAAACAATAGCAATTTTGTGCAAAACGCCACCCTTTTTATTGTTGACAAAAGGGTGGCGTTAGTTTATTATTCAAGTAAGTTGTTGCGCGGGGTAAACAGCCGCGTAAAAGCAGGCAATATTACCTATGAAAAAGCATAGCTTTGTTATAAGGAGTGGGCAAAAAATGTACGGATTTAATCTTGAGGGGGCTTTTACCTCAAACGAAAAGCACCCAACCGTTGATACACCTTGGCAGGCAGTGCCGCTGGTAACGGCAGAGGTTTTGGCTAAGGGCTATACGGGCGGTGAGGGCTGTCAGTGGCCCATCTATATCACCACCTCCGCAACCGATCCCAACCTTGCCTTTATGGGCACCGACGTTGGCGGTGTTTATCGCACCCTTGACGGAGGCAAAAATTGGGCGCTTACCACCATTGGCCTTTTCTCGTCGGGTGGCTGCGGCGTGTCTATCGACCCCAAAAATGCCGACCGCGTTTTGCTTATCGGCGCAAACTCAATACACAATGGTGTAAACGGCATTTATCTGTCAAAGGATAAGGGCGAAACCTGGGAGGGCGTTTTCACCTACAACAAAACTCAAAACGAATACACCAAGCTTTGTGCATATCGTGACACCCGTCATCAAATTGCCTTTGATGAAACAAGCTATGATGAAGCCCTCGGCTATTGCACTACCGTCTATTGGTCGCGTGATACCAGAAAATATAACCGCGGCGAAAATAACGAGCCCGCATTGTTTAAGTCGGTTGACGGTGGCGAAACCTGGGCGTTGGTTAACAACGAAGAGTATACTGGCGGCGGAGAGCTTTACGTAAGCCCCTCAAAGGGCTGGGTTTATATCGCCCACAAGCTGGGTGTTTATCGCTCAAAAGATGGCGGCGAAAGCTTTGAAAAGGTGCTTGATATAACCGCTCACGGTATGGACGTTATTGCTACCCGTAAGGACAGCGTTTACGTTAGTGCCGTAGAGGGAATGTATCTTTCTGAGGATAACGGCGACAGCTTTAAAAAGATTGACGAAGCAGGTTTTCCCACCATTTACCCCGCAAGAGTAAGGGTAAGCCCCGCCAACCCCAACAATATGGTCGTGCAGGATGATCACCTGCTTGCAGGCCTTGGCTACACCAGCATTATTTACTATTCACACGACGGGGGCAAAACCTGGAAGGAAAGCGAGCTGGACACCTCAAATTCTTTCATTCCCTACAACGTGCGTCAAACCGTTTTTGCATGGAACTGTCAAGACGAAAATCTGTGCATTTCCACCGGCGGCGATATGATTATGCGCTCTGAAGACGGCGCTGCAAAATTTGTGTGGGGCGGCAACGGCTACAACGGCTCCTGCACCACCTCTATCAGCCACAACGTTAACTTCCCCGGCTATATGGCCCTCGGCAATCAAGATTATAACGGCTGCTACTCACTTGATGCAGGCAAAACCTGGACCTACGTTAATTGGTCGGGCAATCCCTGGGGCGGCTACTCATACGGCGGCTATG
>JAZQSG010000034.1:0-6032 GCA_045630025.1 Acutalibacteraceae bacterium | reverse complement strand
TTCCTAAGACCGCTTGGCCTCCGACTTGGTGTAATTTATCTCAATCCCCATTGTTCTGACCCCTTGCTGCAGGTGTATAAGCACGAATTTACCCATTGGCTTGAAAATAGCAGTTGGTACAAATCCTTCGTTGCTTATCTCAAAAGCACCCAGGTATATAAAACGTGGATTGAAGAGTATCACGGCGGTGAAGAAGCATACAGTGCCGAAATCAAAAAGGATTATGAGGCCGCAGGGTTAAAGTACGACGTCACTCACGAAATAGTGGCAAACTTTGTTGCCGAGCGTGTGCTGGGCGGTATGGGTGGCTTTGAACACGACGCAAACGGAAAAATTGTAAGCCGTGACCCTGTTATTGAGGAAGCGTTGACCAAGTTTGCAGAAACTCACAAGCATTGGTATGATGCTATCCTTACCCATATCAAGGATATAATTGCCACGATTAAAAACCTTTACTATAAGGTAACCGGCAAAGATGCCAAGCAACAGCCCGAGTCAAAAGAGCTGGAAGAGATCTATCGCCGCCTTGTCCAGCTTAAAGACACCGTAAATACAAAAAAAGCCGCCCAAGCAGAAGGGCAGTTTATGAACTACGGGCCAAGAGCTAAAACTGCAAACATAAGTAAGTTAATTGAAGCAAAAGACGAACTTGCAAAAGGAACTGATAAAAACACCATAATGCAAAAAACAGGTTGGATTATTGGTGATGACAGCAAATGGCGCTTCCGAATTGCTGATGATAAAATGACTGTAAATACCGATTGGTTTAGGCAAAATGAATTGACACTAAAACAGGCCAATGGCGCGCGCTTGTCACAAGAAGAGGTAAAAGAACTTCAAAACCTTAACAAAATTCTTAGTGGCGAAAGTGCAGAAAAGTTAGACCTCGATACACTTATAGTGCATGATGAACTGTTTGCTGCATACCCTGAGCTCAGAGAGGTTAAGGTCAGCTTCAAGCAGTTTAAAGGCACAAGAGAAGGCGAGTACATATTTAGCACTAACGAAATTAACTTGTCAGAAGCTTTGCTAAAGGATGCAGATAAACTAAAATCTGTTTTAGTTCACGAAATACAGCACGCTATTCAACATATAGAAGGCTTTGCTAAAGGTGGTAGCGAAAGATTTGCGCTGATTTGCATATTTAATTCCGCTTATGAAGAGGTCAAAAAAAACGGAACCGTTAAAAGTGACGCTCTTACAAAAGTTGAAGAAATATTGACTAGAGCAATTAAAACAAACAACGCAACAAGTCTGGAAAAATTGGCTTTTGAATTCTACCAACAACTACACGGTGAAGTTGAAGCCCGAAGTAGTTCAGAGCTTATGGAATATGACCAAAAAATGCTTGATAAGATTGCGTATAATGTTTCTGGTGTTGTAGTTGATAGGCAGCAAGAATTAAATAAATTTGTTGCAAATCTAATGGAAATAGGTTATACTGAACTTGAAGCTAACAATATTAAGGTGGGGCTGCTTAATGACCAATCGGGAAGCGATGGAGATTATAACCAAACATCTGAAAGAAACGTTTCACGCAATAGACAACAACAGCGAGCTGTCGTTCACACAGAATCCGATAGGGGAGCTGATGATATTGGGGTTAATGGAAAGCCGAACTCCCGAGAAGATGGACGAGGAATTTCACCCGAAGTGGCCGTGGCCACGCGAACCGGAGAACGAGGAGAATTAAATACAGATATTCAAAAAGCTGACTCAGAACAAGAGCCGGCTTTTTCTATGCCAAAACAAGACGGTCAAGCCTATATCGACGTAGGCAGGCACAGCGACCTGTTTGAGCAATACGAGCAGGGCAAGATAACTCGAGAGCAGTATCAGGCAGAGGTTAACGCGAGAGACAAGGCGCAAGCGGCTGAGGTGCGCAAACTTCGTCAAAAGAACGCCGCCCAGCAGCAGACTATCGAGCAACTGCGCTCCGCCTTCAAAAGCGCTCACGGCGGCTGGAGCGAAAGCAAGATGCTTGAGGTTATGCGTGGCATAATGAAAAAAGCCCCGAAAATCGGGGCTTTTAATTTACTTATTAAGCAGCTTTGCGAGGCGCTTGTTAATTTCAACAAGGAATTGCTCGGTGTCTACTTTTTGCTTGTTTTCAAGATTTGAAAGCAAATAAAGGTCACCGGTCATAACGCCTTCTTCAATAGTCTGAATGGTGGCCTGCTCCAGCTTGTCGGCGTAGTCCATAAGCTCGGGCAGATTGTCCAACTCACCACGTTTGCGGAAAGCACCCGACCAGGCAAAGAGGGTAGCCACGCTGTTGGTGGATGTGGTCTCGCCCTTAAGGTACTTGTAATAATGGCGCTGAACGGTGCCGTGGGCAGCTTCATATTCATACACGCCATCGGGAGAAACCAGCACAGAGGTCATCATTGCCAGACTGCCGTATGCAGTTGCAACCATATCGCTCATAACGTCGCCGTCATAGTTCTTGCAGGCCCAAATATAACCGCCCTCAGAGCGAATAACGCGAGCAACAGCATCATCGATAAGGGTATAGAAATATTCGATACCTGCGGCTTCAAAGCGCTCTTTGTATTCCTTTTCGTAAATCTCTGCAAAAATATCCTTAAAGCGATGGTCGTACTTTTTAGAGATAGTGTCCTTGCTGGCAAACCAAATATCCTGCTTGGTATCAAGGGCAAAGTTAAAGCAGCTTCTTGCAAAGCTTGCAATTGATTTGTCGGTGTTGTGCATACCCTGAATTATACCGTCAGTACCGTCAAAATCGTGAATGAGTGAACGGGTTTCATTGCCGTTTGCATCGGTGCAAACAAGCTCACACTTGCTGCCCTGGGGCACTTGCATTTCTGTATTCTTATATACGTCGCCATATGCGTGACGTGCAATGGTGATGGGTTTTGTCCAGGTGGGAATATAAGGAGTAATGCCTTTTACAAGAATGGGTGCACGAAATACTGTGCCGTCGAGAATTGCGCGAATAGTGCCATTGGGAGATTTCCACATCTGCTTAAGATTGTATTCGGGCATACGTGCTGCGTTGGGGGTAATGGTGGCGCACTTAACTGCAACGCCGTATTTTTTGGTTGCTTCGGCAGAATCAAAGGTGACCTGGTCGTTAGTCTCGTTGCGGTGAACAAGACCTAAATCATAATATTCAGATTTAAGGTCGATATAGGGATAAATCAAAATATCCTTAATCATCTTCCAGATTACTCTGGTCATTTCGTCGCCATCCATCTCAACGAGAGGAGTTTTCATTTGAATTTTATCAGCCATTGTGATATGCTCCTTATTTTAAGTTTTCTTTGGTGTAGCTAAGCAGACCGCCGGCAAGAATAATCTTTTTGGCGCGATCGCTAAGCTCGCAGCAGCATTCAATCTGATCACCGGTTGTCTTATTTGTGACAATAAGGTTTTTGCCGTTTTCGATGCAATCGCGAACGTTGCTGATTTCCAGCTTATCACCAAGAGAGATTTTATCATAATCTGCTTCGTTAACAAAGTTAAGAGGAAGAATACCCGCATTGATCAGGTTAGAGCGGTGTATTCTTGCGAAACTCTTTACAAGCACAGCTTTAACGCCCAAATGCAAGGGTGCAAGAGCGGCGTGCTCGCGGGATGATCCCTGGCCGTAATTTGCACCGCCGACGATAATGCTCTTTCCTAATTGCTCGGCACGTGCAGGGAACTGCTCATCGCAAACGGTAAAGCAGAATTTTGAAATTGCGGGAATGTTGGAGCGCAGAGGCAAAATCTTTGCGCCTGCAGGCATTATGTGGTCGGTGGTGATGTTGTCGCCGACCTTAAGTGAACAATCGCAATCAATAACATCGTCAAGTGCGGTTGTGGTGGGGAATGGCTTGATGTTGGGGCCGCGCAATATTTCAACGCTGTCCATATCTTTTTCATCACAGGGAGCAACAACCATATTGTCGTTTATGATAAACTCATCGGGTAATTTAAATTCGGGCATAGCGCCTAATTTGCGAGGATCAACAAGATAACCGGCAACAGCAGATGCGGCAGCCATTTCGGGAGATACGAGGTAAATCTGACCGTCTTTTGTGCCCGATCTGCCTTCAAAGTTGCGGTTGAAGGTTCGCAGGGAAATGCCCTTTGAGTTGGGAGACTGACCCATACCGATGCAGGGACCGCAAGCACTTTCGAGAATACGAGCGCCTGCATCAATCATCTTTGACAAGGCACCGTTGCCTGCAATCATATTAAGAACCTGCTTGGAACCGGGCGCAATAGACAAAGATACGTCGGGATGCACGGTTTTGCCATCAAGGATATATGCAACCTTAAGCATATCAAGCAGAGAACTATTGGTGCAAGAACCGATGCAAACCTGATCGATTTTCATGCCCTCGAGCTCGCTTACCGGCTTAATGTTGTCGGGAGAGTGAGGACAAGCCAGCATGGGCTCAAGCTTAGAAAGATCAATATCAATTTGCTCGTCGTAAACTGCATCATCATCAGCTTTAAGCTCTGTCCAAACATCGCCGCGCTGCTGAGCACGCAAGAAATCAAGTGTTATTTCGTCAGAGGGGAAGATGGAGGTTGTTGCGCCGAGCTCTGCACCCATGTTGGTGATGGTTGCGCGCTCGGGAACTGAAAGGGATTTAACGCCTTCGCCGCAATATTCAATAACCTTGCCAACGCCGCCTTTAACAGACATAATGCGCAATACTTCAAGAATTACGTCCTTTGCTGCAACCCAGGGGCTAAGCTTGCCGGTAAGGTTTACTTTAACAATTTTGGGGTATGTTATGTAATATGCACCGCCGCCCATTGCAACGGCAACGTCCAATCCGCCTGCGCCGATGGCAATCATACCAAGTCCACCGCCGGTGGGGGTGTGGCTGTCGGAGCCGATAAGGGTTTTGCCGGGAATACCAAAGCGTTCAAGATGAACCTGGTGGCAAATACCGTTACCGGGACGACTGAAATAAATGCCGTGCTTTTTGGCTATTGAGCCGATAAAGCGGTGGTCGTCGGCATTTTCAAAGCCCGACTGAAGGGTGTTGTGGTCGATGTAAGCAACGCTACGCTCGGTTTTTACGCGAGGAATTCCCATTGCTTCATATTCAAGATAAGCCATTGTGCCGGTAGCGTCTTGGGTCAGGGTTTGATCGATTTTGATGCCGATTTCTTGACCTTTAACAAACTCACCGTCTACCACATGCGCTTTGAGAATTTTTTCGGTTAATGTAAGTCCCATAACTTTTACCTCTCTGAATTTTAATTTGGCATACAATCCATACCCAATAATTTTACCAAATAGCAACACGACTGTCAATCATACAATTAACGAAATAAACGTTAATTATTTAACTTTATATATAAATATAATACAATTATGGTCATATCATGGGCTTTTTGCTTGACAAACGGGCAAAACAAGTGTATATTATAACTGTAATTTTAATAAATTGGCTATGACGAAGAAAAGTAACGTCCTTTATCGCTTACAGAGAGCCGTGGGTGGTGTAATCACGGCAGAATGAATGGGCATGAAAAACACTTCACCAGCTTCAATCCGAACACGCTTTTGTGTCAGTAGGTGCGACGCGAGTCGAGCGTTATTCGACAGTGGTTTTAGACCTTATTGAGTGGCTGTTTCAGCAAGTCGGGTGGTACCGCGGATTTTTCCGTCCTGAATTTTATTTCAGGGCGTTATTTTTATTTAAGGGGAATTTTTTATGGAATTTTCAACAAATTACAGAACCATCAATCTTGGCCAGGTAAGCGAAAGCGATATCGGCAAAACCATCAAAATTGCAGGATGGATTGAGAATATTCGCGACCATGGCGGTGTATCCTTTGTGGATTTGAGCGATATGTACGGCGTTATGCAGGTTGTTATGAGAAATACCGATTTGCTTGACGGTCTTCGCAAAGAAGAATGTGTTTCAATAGAAGGCGTTGTTGAGCATCGTGATGAAGAAACCTACAACCCCAACATTCCTACAGGCACTATCGAGCTTGAGGCACAGTCTGTTGAGGTTCTTGGCAAGGTTTACAGCGAAAGATTACCTTTTGATATCATC
>JAZQSG010000033.1:0-2841 GCA_045630025.1 Acutalibacteraceae bacterium | reverse complement strand
CCTCTGTCGGCTCCCGATATATACGTATCGGTGCGCGAAGCGGGGGGTAAGCATCGCGAAATCGGCATAATTGCCGACCTGCGCGACCTTCCCCAAGACCTTGCAGATATCATCCGCGGTCAAATTGATTTGCGCTATTTTACACCCAAAATAACCAAGGTATACACGGCGGTGGATTTAAACGGCACCACCACTTTCGATTGCGATACCGATAAAGGCCGTTGCACCTTCGTTATCCGCGGGGGCAGCGATGCGGTTATTCGACTAAGCGATACCAGAATTATTTTTACCGACGTTGACGGCAACCGCTTTGAGGTACCCGATATATCCAAGCTCAGCCGCCGCGAGCAAAAGAAACTTGATTTATATATCTGACGAGGTTATAGCGTGAAAAATCACGCTATAAAATATAAAGACGCGTGCTTCTCGCCGCTTGCGCGGCAACCGAAGCACATGCGACAATAATCACCATATCAGTGGTTTTTATCGTATTTTGTGTCTTTAAAGGATATGGTGATTATTATGAATCTTCACAAAAAACTGCCGTCGGATATGCTTAAGCTTTTAAACCTGTCCGACCGACAACCAATAAAATATTGCGTGCCCTTCGACCTTGACGAAAAGGGCGATTTTGTGCTGGGCTACGTTGTGGTTTTGCAGGGTGAATTGTGCATTTTGCAAAATGGGCAGGTCAGCAAAATCCCCCTTAAAGAGCTTGATTCAATTAAGTTCGAGCCCATGGTTGGGTGCGGAGCAATCATTGCCCAAAAAGATGATGGCACTCCCTATATAATTGCCCGTTCCAGCTTGCGCCACAGTGAGCGCCTTTCAGAGTTTGTAACCGCCTTAAAGCGCGAGGCGGTCGGCTGGAAAGAGCAGACATCAGGCAGAGGCAAAGAAAAATATTGCGATGATTGCAACACCCTGCTTATTGGCGGACTTTGCCCCAAGTGCCGCAAAACGGGCGTGCGCTTTAACCGATTTTACGACCTTTGCAAGCCCTACGTGCTGCGGCTTTTGCTTATATCCCTGCTGATGGTGGGGGTAACTTTGTGTGCCCTTTATTATCAAAATATACAAAAAATTCTGCTTGACGATTATTTAAGAGCGGGCGAGGGAACGATTGGCGAGCTGCTGCCGATTTTTGGCGGAATGATTGGCATTTCTCTTTGCGCGCTGGCGTTTACAATAGGCAAAAACGTGCTCAGCGTGCGCCTCGGCTCTGTAATGAGCATGGGGCTTCGCGCCAAGCTTTTCACCAAAATACAAACCCTGTCTATGGGCTACATCACCAAGCGCCCCACGGGTGAATTAATGCACCGCATTACCTTTGATACAATGTCGGTCAGAGATTTTATGGAGCGCTGCTTCGGCAACCTTTTCTCAAACCTTATAACCATGATAGGCGCCGCCGTTTATATGTTTATAATCGATTGGAAGCTGGCACTGTTGGTTATCGCCTTTGCCCCTGCGGTAATTGTTATGAGCCGCATTTTTCACAAAAAAATTCACCGAATGTTTTGGCTTCAGGGCAGAAAAGGCGATAGTATGAAAAGCCGCCTGCAAGACGTAATTTCGGGCATTCGCGTTGTAAAATCCTTCGGTTGCGAGGGCCGTGAGGCGGAAAAATTCAATCAACAATCCGACGAGCTGGCTCGCATCAACAGTCGTAACGAGGCCTTTTGGGCAGTCTTTTTCCCCATCATCACCCTTTTGATGGGCTTGGGCGTTCATTTTGCCACCTATTTTGGCGGTCTTGACGTTTTAAAAGGCGATATGACCGTGGGTACCCTGGTGCAGTTGACCGCCTATGCAACAATGTTTTACGGGCCTATGAGGTGGATGGCACACCTGCCGCGAATGATTATGCGAATGCTTAACTCGCTTGACAGAATGTATGAAATTCTTGACGAAGAGCCCGATATAGCCGACGCGGTTAACCCCTGCGATTTTGAGGGCAAGGGCGAGGTAGAGTTTAAAAACGTTACCTTTGGCTACGATCCGGGCGACCCCGTGCTTGAAAACATCAGCTTTAAGGTTTCACCGGGCGAAATGGTGGGCCTTGTTGGTGCATCGGGCGTGGGCAAATCCACCCTTATAAACCTGCTTATGCGCCTTTACGACGTAGATTCGGGCAGCATAACCATCGACGGTGTTGACCTGCGGGATATAAGCAACGAGCAGCTGCATAGCAAAATAGGCGTTGTGCTGCAAGATACCGTAATGTTTTCGGGCACCATTGGCGCCAATATCAGATATGCCCGACCGAGCGCCACCCACGAGCAGATTATTGCCGCTGCAAAAATGGCCAACGCCCACGATTTTATTTGCCGTTTGCCCGACGGCTACGATACCTATATAACCGAGCGGGGAGGCAACGTGTCGGGTGGCGAGCGTCAGCGCATAGCCATTGCCCGAGCCATTCTTGCCGACCCCAAGCTGCTTATTTTAGACGAAGCCACCAGCGCCCTTGATACAGAAAGTGAAGAGCTTGTGCAGCAGGCCATTGAGCGCCTTACGGGTGGCAGAACCACCTTTGCCATTGCTCACCGCCTGTCAACCCTGCGCCACGCCGACCGCATAATCGTGCTTAACGACAAGGGAATAGCCGAGGTGGGTACCCACGACGGCTTGCTTGAGAAAAAAGGCATTTACTATGGGCTTATAAACGCGCAGTCAAAGCTGCACAGAATAAAAGACGATGATGAAGATTAAAAAGCGCAGTGTTCATTTTTGAACACTGCGCTTTTTCTTCGGTTTAACAATTAAAAATAATAACAACGCTGCCAACATACCCATTATAAGCCCTGCCCAGTCAATAAGCAGGTCGGTAAACTCATA
>JAZQSG010000032.1:0-7807 GCA_045630025.1 Acutalibacteraceae bacterium | reverse complement strand
TTTGTTTTTGGGGTCTATGCAAATAAAGCAGGCGCCGCGGCTGTCAAGACCTACGTTGCAGGGAGCCCACATTTCGCCCCCGTCAACCGAGCGAAACATACCGCCAACGTCGGTACCGGTAAACAGCAGCTTGCCGTCCTCTTTATCGCAGGTAACGCACAGCTCCCATTGACCGCCTTCGCCGCCAAAGTAGCCCGCCTCTTTCATTTCTTTAGTAACCATAGGCAGCATATGCCATTGAACTTTGTTGCTCATAAAAAACCTCCTGAGTTTTATACTTATAATTTATCACATAAAAAAAGCAGGGTCAACTGTGGGTGTTGACAATAATTTGCATTAAATTTGTCAAGAATAACAATAGAAAATGTTAAAAAAGCCAAATCTTTTTAAAAGATAAAAAAACTATATACTTTTTTTAAAGTGTGTGATAATATGAAGGTGTTGTAAAAGAAATGAGAGAAAAAGACGAAAAAAGAAAGGAAGATGATAGATGACAATCTTCGACGTGCTGACCCTTATCGGCGGACTTTGCTTATTCCTGTTCGGTATGAATATGATGGGTCAAGCTCTTGAGCGCCGCGCAGGCAGCGGATTGCGCAATCTGCTGGGTAAGCTTACCAGCAAGTGGTACGCCGGCTTTATGACGGGCGCAGGTGTTACCGCAGTAATTCAAAGCTCATCGGCAACCACGGTTATGGTGGTTGGCTTTGTAAACTCGGGTATTATGAATTTGCGCCAGGCCATCAACGTAATTATGGGTGCAAACGTAGGCACCTGTATTACTGCCCTTATCCTCAGCTTAAACGGTATTGAGGGTGGCGGTGTGCTTGAGTTTTTCAAGCCGGATTCATTTACCCCCGTTTTGGCTCTTATCGGCATATATTACTTTATGTTCTGCAAAAAGAGCAAGGCAAAAGATACGGGCGTTATCCTTTTGGGCTTTGCCACCTTGATGTTTGGTATGTCTGCCATGTCGGATGCAGTTTCAGGCCTTAAAAGCGTGCCCGAATTTACTCAAATTTTTACCTATTTCGAAAATCCCCTTTTGGGTGTTTTGGTTGGTGCTGTGCTTACCGCCATCATTCAGTCAAGCTCTGCCTCGGTTGGTATTTTGCAGGCCTTGTCTGTTACCGGCGGTGTAACCAATGCTGCGGCTATTCCCATTATTATGGGTCAAAACATCGGCACCTGCGTTACCGCCCTTTTGTCGGCCGTTGGCGCTAACAGAAAAGCCAAGCGAGCCGCATTTGTGCACCTGCTTATTAAGGTTATAGGTACAGTTGTTTGGCTTACCGTTTTCTGGATTGTAAAGGTCGTGTTTACCCCTGCCATACTTGGCGAGGCGGCATCTGCCTTTATGATATTCATTTGGCACGTTACCTTTAACGTGCTGTGCACCGCTTTGCTTTTGCCTATGGCAAACCTGCTTGAAAAGGCAGTTACCAAGCTTGTGCCCGATGCAGATACTCCCGAAATTGCTACCGAGCTTGACGAGCGTTTGCTTGCCACACCCCCTATCGCTCTCGACCGTTGCCGCAAGGTAACCGTCGATATGGCTCGCGTTTCGGTTGCCGCATTGCGCGACGGCATCAAGTGCCTTGGCGAATATACTCCCGAGCTTGCCCAATCGGTGCGCAATGCCGAAACCGATACCGATCACTACGAAGATTTGCTGGGTACCTACCTTGTAAAGCTCAGCTCTGTGCAGACGGATGATCACGACAGTGCCGAGGCCACCAAGCTGTTAAAGCTTATCAGCGACTTTGAGCGTATATCCGACCACGGTGTAAATCTGGTTGAAGCGGCCGAAGAGCTTAAAGAGAAAAAGATTACCTTTACCGAAGAGGCACAAAAAGAGCTTGACGTGCTTTACGGTGCTATTGAAGAGATTTTGACCCTTTCTCTTGCCGCTTTCGAAAATGACGATTTGGATGCCGCCATGCAGGTTGAACCTCTTGAGCAGGTTATCGACAAGCTTAAAGAGAATATCCGCACCCGTCATATCGTGCGCCTTCAGCAGGGCGTGTGCACAATCGATGCCGGCTTCGTACTGTCCGACCTGCTTACGGGTCTTGAGCGTACCTCTGACCACTGCTCAAACATTGCGGGTTGCGTTATAGATATTGCCCACAACAATATGAACATTCACGAATCCTTGAACGAAATGCGCCACGATAGTGTAAGCTATCAGGCAAAATACGAGGATTACCTCAGAAAATACGCTATCTAACAAAAAAGAGAGAGTTTTACCTCTCTCTTTTTTTGCATATCAACCCAATTGACTAAGCATTAAAGAAATGCTATAATCATAACAATCTTTTTAAGGAAGTGACAGGGTGAAAATAGGTGTATCGGTAAAAATGCGCAAGGGCGGATTTGATCGATTCGGTGACGAGAAATATGCAAAAATCAAGTCCTTTGGCTTTGATTGCGTCGATTTTGATATAAGCAACACCAATCACGAGCTTTACGGGCTAAGCGAGCAAGAGCTTGAAGCATACCTTAAAAAAGAAAAAGAGCTTGCCGAAAGGGCAGGGATTATAATTCACCAGACCCACGGGCCCTGGCGCTGGCCCATAATGGATGATACTGCCGAGCGCCTTGCCGAGCGTATGGAAAAGATGAAAAAATCTATTTCTGCAACGGCAATTTTAGGGTGCAAATATTGGGTTATTCACCCCGTAATGCCCTTTGGCATTGAAGATGTTAAAAGCGGACGGGTTGAAGAAACGCGGCAATTAAATCTCGATTTTTTCGGTCAGCTTTTAAAAACCGCCAAAAAGCTGGGCGTAACCATTTGCGTCGAAAACACCCCCTTTACCGACTTTTCTTTAGCCACCCCACAGCAAGTAAAGGCCCTTGTTGACGAAATTAATGACGATAACTTTAAAATTTGCCTTGATACGGGCCACGTGGCCGTATTTCCCGAGCTTTCGGTGGGTGATTCGGTGCGCCTGCTTGCAAAGGATATTAAGGTTTTGCACACCCACGATAATAATGGTTTGGCCGACCAACATCTGCCACCCTTTGAGGGGGTAATTAATTGGCAGGATTTTTCTGCCGCATTAAAAGAAATCGGCTTTGACGGCGTACTGTCCTTAGAGGTGGTACCCAAAGAAACCTTGCCCACCCACGAGTTTGAAGGGCAGAGCATAGCTCTTGCCCAAACCGCCTACCGCTTGGTATAATAGCAACAATAACCAAAAACCACCTGTCAACGGGTGGTTTTGCTTTTTTTGGCGCCAAACTTACTATTGATTTTTCAAAAGAAAAATAGTATCATTAAGGAGGTTATTTGCTTTTTTATGTATATTTTGCTGTGAATATACAACAAAAATGCATAAATACCGTATAAAACGGATAAATATGCACAAATGCCTTGACAAACAAGGTTAATCGTGTATAATAATACAATAATCAAAGAATTAATATTCACGGAGGTCATAAAAATGAAAAAGGAAGACATCAAAAAGGTAGTTCTTGCCTATTCAGGCGGTCTTGATACGTCTATCATCATCCCCTGGCTCAAAGAGAATTACAACAACTGCGAGGTTATTGCAGTTTCAGGCAACGTCGGCCAGGCAGACGAGCTTGAGGGCCTTGAAGAAAAGGCCATCAAAACCGGCGCAAGCAAGCTTTACGTGCTTGACTTGACCGAAGAATATGTTGATGAGTACATCATCCCCACAATGAAGGCAGGCGCAGTATACGAAGAGTATTTGCTTGGTACCAGCCACGCCCGTCCTTGCATTGCAAAGGGTCTTGTAGAGATTGCTATTAAAGAGGGCGCCGACGCCATCTGCCACGGTTGCACCGGTAAGGGCAACGACCAGGTTCGTTTTGAGCTGGCTATCAAGCACTTTGCTCCCGAAATGCCCATCATCGCCCCTTGGCGTGAGTGGGATATTAAATCTCGTGACGAAGAGATTGAGTATGCCGAGGCACACAACATTCCTCTTAAGATAAATCGCGAAACCAACTATTCAAAGGATAAGAACCTGTGGCACCTTTCTCACGAGGGTATGGATCTTGAAGATACAGGCAACGAGCCCATGTATGAAAAAGAGGGCTTCCTTGAAATGGGCGTATCTCCCATTGCCGCACCCGACAAGCCCACCTACGTTACCATCGATTTTGAGCAGGGCGTGCCCGTTGCTCTTGACGGCGAAAAGATGACCGCAAAAAACATCATTCTTAAGCTTAACGAGCTTGGCGGCGCCAACGGCATCGGTATTATCGATATCGTTGAAAACCGTCTTGTTGGTATGAAGTGCCGCGGCGTTTACGAAACTCCCGGCGGTACCATTCTTTATAAGGCACACACCGTGCTTGAATCTATCTGCCTTGACAAGATGACCATGCACGAAAAGCAAAAGCTTTCCATCACCTTTGCCGAGCTTGTTTACAACGGCCAGTGGTTTACTCCCTTGCGCGAGGCATTGTCTGCGTTTGTTGACAAAACTCAAGAGAAGGTTACCGGTAAGGTACGCCTCAAGCTCTATAAGGGTAATATGATTAATGCAGGCGTATGGAGCCCCTATTCACTTTACAGCGAAGAGATTGCTACCTTCGGCGAAAGTGACTACGACCAGCGTGATTCCGCCGGTTTCATCAACCTTTACGGTCTGCCTATCAAGGTTCAGGCAATGGTTGACAAAAACAATAAGTAATCAGGAGTTTTTATAATGGCAAAAATGTGGGCAGGTCGCACCGACGGTGCCACCGACAAGCTGGCAGACGATTTTAATTCATCAATTCACTTTGACTGCCGTATGTATAAGCAGGATATTCAGGGCAGTATGGCCCATGCCGCTATGCTGGCCGGCTGCGGCATTATCTCTCAGCAAGAGGCCGATACCCTTATTGCAGGGCTTGAGGGCATACTTGCCGATTTAAACAGCGGCGCATTGCAGTTTGATATGCAGTGCGAAGATATACATATGTTTGTCGAGCAGGTGCTTACCGAGCGATTGGGCGACGTGGGCAAAAAGCTTCACACCGCCCGCAGCCGTAACGATCAGGTTGCTCTTGATATCCGTATGTATCTGCGGGACGAAACCGAGCAAATTATAGCTCTTACTAAGGATGTAATTGCCGCTCTTACTGAGCAGGCAGAGCAAAACAAGGCAACCATTATGCCCGGCTATACCCATCTGCAAAGGGCACAGCCCATCACCTTTGGCCACCACCTGATGGCCTATGCCATGATGCTGCTGCGCGATATTGACCGCTTTGCCGATTGCAAAAAGCGTATGAATATATCGCCCATCGGCTCCTGCGCGCTGGCAGGCACCACCTACGCCACCAACCGCAGGGCAGAGGCCGCCGCCCTTGGCTTTGACGATATTTGCCTTAACTCTCTTGACGGAGTGTCAGACCGAGATTTTTGCGTTGAGCTTATGAGCGCAATCGCACTCTTGCAGATGCATATGTCACGTCTGTCTGAAGAGATTATTTTGTGGTCAAGCTGGGAGTTTAAGTTTGTTGAGCTCAGCGATGCCTTTACCACCGGCTCATCTATTATGCCCCAAAAGAAAAATCCCGATATGGCCGAGCTTATCCGCGGCAAAACGGGCCGAATCTATGGTGATTTAATGAGCTTGCTCACTGCCCTTAAGGGTTTGCCCCTGGCATATAATAAAGATATGCAAGAGGATAAAGAGTGCGTCTTTGATGCCGTTGATACTATAAAAATGTGCCTCGGCGTTATGGCAGGTATGCTTTCTACCATGAGCGTGTGCGCCGACAATATGAAGCGCGCAGCCCAGGGCGGATTTATCAACGCTACCGACTTGGCCGACTATTTGGTTAAGAAGGGTATGCCCTTCCGCACCGCATATAAGATTTCGGGTCAGCTTGTGGCCCGTTGCATCGCCGACAAAACCGTGCTTGAAGAACTGCCTCTTGAGGTTTATAAAGAGTACAGCGACCTTTTCGACGCCGACCTTTATAACGAGATTGACCTTACCACCTGCGTTCAAAAGCGCATAAGTGAAGGCGGCACCTCCATCGGCTCGGTAGAAAAACAGATTGAGTATGTAAAAGCACAACTGAATTAACCTTTGTAGGGGAGGGCTTCCACGCCCTCCCGTTATTTTTTGCCAAAATATCATCTGCCGCTTGCCGCTTTTGGCTTGTTTTTTCTCTTGCCAAAAGGCCGAAAATCCATTATACTGTTCATATATTAACGAAAGGAGTGAGCTGCGTGGAGTTTTTGCCCATTACCAAGGCCGAAATGGAAAAACGGGGCTGGTCTGCCCCCGATATAGTAGTGGTTACGGGCGACAGCTACGTTGACCATGCCAGCTTTGGCACCGCCATTGTAAGCCGCGTGCTGGAGGCCGAGGGCTTTAAGGTGTGCATTTTGCCCCAGCCCCAAAGCGATAGCGACTATCGCCGCTTTGGTCAGCCCCGTCTGGGCTTTTTCGTCAACGGCGGCAACATCGACTCAATGGTGGCTCACTATACTGCCGCCAAACGCCGCCGCAGTGACGACGCCTATACCGCAGGGGGCAAGTCGGGCAACCGCCCCGACCGAGCCGTTACCGTTTACTGCCGCGCCATTCGCCGCGTGTGGGGTGATGTCCCCGTTGCCATTGGCGGATTAGAGGCCTCTTTGCGCCGCTTTGCCCACTATGATTATTGGTCGGATAACGTGCGTCCCTCGGTGCTTATTGAGTCGGGTGCCGATTTGCTTATGTACGGAATGGGCGAACGCCAGGTGGCAGAGATTGCCCACCGACTTAACGGGGGAGAAGCTGTCTCCTCTATCACCGATATAAAAGGCACCTGCTACGCCGTAAAAACTGCCGATTACACCCCCGCACCCTGCGCCGAGTGCCCCTCCTTTGAGCAGGTCAGCCAACCTACCGAAAGCGGCAAAAAGCAGTACGCCATATCCTGCCGCATTCAGCAGGGCGAGCACGACGCCGTAAGAGGTAAACGGGTTATTCAGCGCCACGGCGACGTGATTGTGGTGCAAAATCCTCCCCAGCCACCCCTTACAACGGCAGAGCTTGACCGTGTTTACAGCTTGCCCTATTGCCGAAATTGGCATCCGTCATATGATGAGGTTGGGGGAGTGCCCGGCCTTCAAGAGGTAAAATTCTCCATCACCCATAACCGTGGCTGCTTCGGCGCCTGCAATTTTTGCTCTATTGCCTATCACCAGGGCCGTGCGGTTACCTGCCGCAGCGAAGAATCGGTTTTGCGCGAGGCAGAGCTTTTAACCAAAATGCCCGATTTTAAGGGTTATATTCACGACGTAGGCGGACCCACCGCCAATTTCAGAGGCCCGTCTTGCCAAAAACAGCTTACGGCAGGTCTTTGCAAGGATAAAAAGTGCCTGGCTCCCAAGCCCTGCCCCGCCTTGCAGGTAGATCACAGCGAATACCTTGCAATGCTTCGCAAGCTGCGCGCCATACCCGGCATAAAAAAGGTGTTTATTCGTTCGGGCATACGCTTCGATTATCTTATCGAGGATGATGACGAGCGCTTTTTCAGAGAATTGGTTGCCCACCACGTCAGCGGTCAGCTGAAGGTGGCGCCCGAGCATTGCTCGGCTGCGGTGCTCAGCGCAATGGGCAAGCCCCAAATAGAGTCTTATATGCGCTTTAAAAAGCGCTATTACGAGCTAACCAAAAGCTGCGGCAAAAAGCAATATTTGGTGCCCTATCTTATGTCCTCACACCCCGGCAGCACCCTTGCCGACGCGGTAGAGCTGGCTCTGTTTCTTAAAAAAGAGGGGCTGCATCCCGAGCAGGTGCAGGATTTTTATCCCACCCCCGGCACCATATCAACCTGTATG
>JAZQSG010000031.1:0-1977 GCA_045630025.1 Acutalibacteraceae bacterium | reverse complement strand
ATGTTGACAATCTGATTGCCCGCCTTATTCAGAATCAAAACAGCAACGCAGAAGTAAAAATATTTCATATCGGTTGCCGTTTCCAAAAAGTAACGGGGTATTGAGTTGGCACGCGCAAAGGCTTTAACTTTTTCGTCGGTGGTTGGTTGGCCCGTGGCGGGGTCGTTAAAGCGAATGCCGCTGCCGTAACAAGTCAGAACGTTAAAGTGTTTGTTGGCGGCCATTACTTCGTCTTTGCCTATCAAGTCAATAAGTGCAAAAGGCAGCTTGTTGTCTTCGCCCCAGCAAACATATTCGCGTTTTTCGTTTTGGTTGGCGGTCGGCAGGGTGCCCGTTGTAATGTGGCGGTCTTCGTCGTAAAACGTTTCGCCTTCGGCGGCCACGTTAACAAAGGCAATGTCGTTGCCGTTGTCGGTAACGGCAAAAGTTATGCCATAATTTGGCGCAGGTTTGTTGTTTTTTCTCGTAGTCATAAGTAAACCTCCATATCGTTAATACGCAACAAGCAAACGTCGCGAAATTCACGTATCTGGCGGCTGGTTTGTAGTTTAATACGCACAATGCCTTTTTTGGCATCGCGGCCCAGAAACACAACGTTGCGATATTCCAAAATGTCGCCTGTTGTGGCTTTCCATACGCACAGCTCGCAAGGTTTGCCGTTGCGTAATAGTTCCAATGCCTGTGTAATATGTAAACGTTTGGTTGCCATTGTGTTATTCAAAAGTATAGTCGAAAGTATCATCGAAAATTCGGCCAGCAACCGTCTTATCAAAGATATTGTGGTTGTTCTGGCTGTATCGGTATTCAAAATAGAAGTTCGGCAAAAAGTCGGCGTCGTTGCTGCGCAGGCTCTTTGCTTCGGTTATTGTAACCTCGCGGCCGCGTGTTAGCACGCCTGTTTGCTGGTTGACAGTGAAAAGGTATATCGACGTGGACCTAAACAAGTCGTCGGCCCAGTTGCTCATTGCCACGGTCAAAACGCCTGTGTAGGCGGCAAAGTTCTTAACCTCCTCGACGCCAACGTTGCGGTATTTGTCTTCGACGGCGGCGGCAACGTAGGTGTATTTCGGGTCGAGTTGTTGTGTGCCAACGCAGTAGATTGTTTCCTCGCACCCGAAGGAATTGCGAAACAGCAACGCTGGCGCGGTTGGCACGGCTGGCGTAACGGTAAAGTCCATTACGCGGCTGCCCGCGCCGATTCTGTAACCTGTTAGCGTTTTGCCTTGTGCCACAAAGTTTTTCGGTGATACCTCCAGCATTGCTATCGTGTCAACATCGGAAAAGGTTTGCGGGTAGTCCTGCGTTGTGCTGGTGCCGTCGCTGTAATAGGCGGTGCAGCGTGGCGTGGTTGGCATATCAACGTAGAAGTAAAGAACTTCTTTGCGGCCCAGGGCCGTAACCTTTTCGGCGCAGTGCGTCAAAAAGTGCGTAGTGTAAAAATCGTAACTCGTTTCTTGAATAACCGCCGACGTGTAGATTGCCTTAAAGGTTGTTGGCGAAGCAACGGGGCTGCCTGCCGTGGTCCACGATATTGAAACGTTGCTTACAAGGCTGGCAATAAGATACGGCGTAAGCAGCGCGGCAATATCGTACAGCGTAATGTTGCCGTCGGCATCGGGCACGTAACGCTCTGACAATACGGTTATTCCGTCGCAACTAATTTCAATGTCGCTGTAATCGTCCGACGACGAAAAAACAAGTTTTTGCAGTTTGGTTATGAAACTGCGGCTTTCAATTTCGGTAACAAGTGAAGTAGCCATATTTTCGTTTTTCTGATAGCAATTTATAGCCTATCAAAGAAGGCAAAAAAGACGGGCGCAAAAAGTGGGTTAAATTGCTGATTTTAAACAACATATTTAATTTTGCGTTTTTCCGATAAATAGGGGTTAAATTGTTGAGTTTTAAGCATATAATAACACTGCCCCGAAAAACCCAAAAAAGCGTTTAACGATTGTCAAGTCGGAGGCCAAGCGGTCT
>JAZQSG010000030.1:0-12793 GCA_045630025.1 Acutalibacteraceae bacterium | reverse complement strand
TTGGAATAGCCCATATGCTCTGCCACGTCTATGCTGCGCACGCAGTTGCTTTTTTCGGTTAGCAGATATATGGTTTCAAGATACATCTCGGCCGATTCGTGAAGACCCATTTGCCATCCCCCTCTCAATTAATTGTCTTTATTGTAACATAAATAAATATTTTTTTCAAGGGGATGCACCTTTTTGTTTTATTTGATGAAATTGCAAAAGTTTTGTTGACAAATTAATCCAAAAGTGGTATTATAATCTCGGTTAGCAATGGCTAATCTAATTTTTGTCATCGCCAGTTAGCAATGACTAATCGGGAGTTTTATATGACCTTAAAACAAGCAGACGAAGGAATTGAATATATTATAAAGCAGCTTGAAACCCAAGATGAAGAGTTAGACTCCTTTTTGTTTTCTTTGGGCTGCTACAGCGGCGAACCCATCACCGTTATTTCTCACCTTAAAGGAAGCAGCATTGTTTCAATTAAAGAGGGTCGCTACTGTATAGACAGCCGTTTGGCAGAAGCAATTATTGTCTGAACCCATCTTTCACCCATAATGGAGGAGTATTATGCGCATCGCTTTGGCAGGTAACCCCAACAGTGGCAAAACCACCATGTTTAACGCCTTGACAGGCAGCAACGAAAAGGTGGGCAACTGGGCAGGCGTTACCGTTGAAAAAAAGGAACACCAGGTTAAAAAAAGCTACAACACCACCGAACAAGAGCTGATTGCAGTTGATTTGCCCGGTGCTTATTCTATGTCGCCCTTTACCTCTGAAGAGGGTGTTACCAGCGAATATATTCAAAACGAAAACCCCGACGTTATTATTAACATTGTTGATGCAACCAACCTTAGCCGCAGCTTGTTTTTTACCACCCAGCTTTTGGAGCTTGGAATTCCCGTTGTTGTTGCCCTTAACAAAACCGATATAAACAAAAAGAAAAAGACGGTTATTGACGCCACCAAGCTTTCGGATAAGCTTGGCTGCCCCGTTGTTGCTACCGTTTCTACCTCTGCCGACGGGCTTGGCGAGCTGATGAATTTGGCTCTTGCACGGGTTGGCATTGCCCAAACTGCGCCCTTTATGCAGCCCAAGGCCGACCTTACCGATAAAAAGTCTGCCCTGCAGGCCGACCGCAAGCGCTTTCAATACGTTAACAAGGTGGTTGCCGAGGTTGAAACCCGCCGCATACACACCAACCAAAAGAATTTTCAAGATAAAATTGACGGTATTTTAACCAACCGTTGGTTTGGTTTGCCCATATTTGCCGCCGTTATGTTTCTTGTTTTTTGGATTTCGCAGGCAGGCCCCGGCGTGTGGATTGCCGATCTTTTAACGGGCTTGCTTGAAGCAGGTCAAGCCAAGGTTGGCGGCCTTTTTGCCGATTCCAACACCGTGCTTTACGCCCTGCTTGTTGACGGCATAATTGGTGGCGTAATAGCCGTAATCGGCTTTTTGCCTTTGGTTATGATAATGTATTTTCTTATCGCTTTGCTTGAAGATTGCGGATATATGGCCCGTGCATCGGTAGTGCTTGACCCCATTTTTAAAAGGGTTGGGCTGTCGGGCAAATCGGTTATCCCCTTCGTTATCGGCACGGGATGTGCCGTGCCCGGTGTAATGGCCTGCCGCACCATAAGAGACGAGCGCGAGCGCAGAGCCACCGCTATGATAGCCCCCTTTATGCCCTGCGGTGCAAAGCTGCCGATTATTGCTCTTTTTGCAGGCGCCTTTTTCAGAGACGCCACCTGGGTAGGCCCCTTAATGTATTTTGCCGGCATTATTATAATCTTTTTGTGCGCCCTGCTTATTAACCAAATTACCCGTAACAAAACAAAAAAATCTTACTTTATTATTGAGCTGCCCGAATATAAGGCACCCTCAATATGGCGCGCAACCAAATCTATGTGCAGCCGCGGATGGTCTTACGTTGTTAAGGCGGCCACCATAATTTTGCTGTGCAACACCGCCGTTCAGATTATGCAAAGCTTTAACTGGAGCTTTGCCCCCGCCCAAGCCGATGCATCCATTCTTGCATCAATTGCACGTCCTCTTGCCTATTTGCTTGTGCCTGTGGTGGGTGTGCTTTCGTGGCAGCTTGCCGCCGCATCCGTAACGGGCTTTATTGCAAAAGAAAACGTTGTTGGCACCTTGGCAGTATGCTACGCCGCAACCCAGTTTATAGATGCAGAAAATATGGCACTTGCTGCCGACAAGGCCTCTGACGCGGCCAAAGCCATGACGGGCATCGCCCCCTCGGGCGAGGTGGTATCAATTACCGCCGTTGCCGCCCTGGCATACCTGATGTTTAACCTGTTTTCTCCCCCCTGCTTTGCCGCAATAGGCGCTATGAGAAGCGAAATAAAAAGTGCAAAGTGGCTGCTTGGCGCAATAGCGCTGCAATTAGGGGTGGGCTTTGCGGTTGGTTATTTGGTTTACACCCTTGGCACGCTTATGGTTGACCCCGCTGCCCTTAACGTAGGCGGCGCCATTGCAGGCGGCATTGCCATTGCGGTTATGGCGGCAGTGCTTGTGGTTTTGTGTGTAAAGCCAAAACCCGCCAACAAATGAGGTTGAACCTATGAAAAACGTTATAATCATTTTGGTTATTTTGGCCATAGTTGCATTGGCCGCAATATACATAATAAAAGAAAAAAAGAAGGGCACTAAATGTATCGGTTGCCCCTATGCAAAAAGCTGCAGCAAAAAAAGCTGCGATAAAAATTAAAAATTAACGCCTTTACCCAACAACGGTGTAGGGGCGTTTTTATTTATCGTTTTTTGTCAAAATATGTTGAGTAAAATTATTCCAAGTGCTATAATTATAGTCGGAGGGGATTTTATGACCTGGATTATTGCGGCAATCCTTTCGGCGTTTTTTGCAGGATTGACCTCTATTCTTGCCAAATGCGGCATTAAAAAAACCGATTCAGACGTTGCCACCGCCTTGCGAACGGTTGTTGTGCTGATTTTTGCCTGGATTATGGTTTTTATAGTTGGCTCTCACACTACCATAACAGAGATTAGCGGAAGGTCGCTTTTGTTTTTGATTCTTTCCGGCTTGGCAACGGGTGCATCGTGGCTGTGCTATTTTAAGGCGTTATCTTTAGGCGACGTAAACAAGGTTGTGCCCATTGATAAATCAAGCACCATTTTAACCGTTTTAATCGCCATTTTGTATTTTGAAGAGTACACCAACCTAACGGTAAAGCTTGTTTGCACACTGTTTTTGGGCGTAGGCGTGTTTTTGATGATTGAAAAGAAAAAATCAGATAAAAGCACGGGCAAAAAATCTTGGATGCTTTTGGCCATACTTTCGGCCGTTTTTGCCGCCCTTACCTCTGTTTTAGCCAAAATTGGCATATCAGAGGTTGAATCCAACCTTGGCACCGCCATTCGCACCGCCGTTGTGCTGATTATGGCGTGGGTGGTTGTGCTTGTGCAGGGCAAACAAAGCAAGCTTAAGCAGCTTGACAAAAAAGAACTGCTGTTTATATCCCTTTCGGGTGTGGCAACAGGAGCATCCTGGCTGTGCTACTATTACGCCATTCAAAAGGGCGAGGTTAGCGTGGTTGTGCCCATTGATAAGCTGAGCATTTTGGTTGCTATTGCCTTTTCTTACGTTGTGTTTAAAGAAAAGCTATCTATTAAAGCCGCTATCGGCTTGCTGATGATGACCCTGGCCACCTTGGCTATGGCTTTATTTACCTAATATTAAACCCCCTCAAGCCAACGCTTGAAGGGGTTTTGTTTTATATATCGTCGGCTAAAACCTTGTGCTTTTTCCACACGCCCGACAAGAAATAAATAACGCTGGGAAGGGCGTAGCCATAGGGTGCCAGGCCGTAGCCCAACACGAAACCAAAGAAGCCCCATCCAAAGTGAATTCCAAAAAGCCAGCTAAGGCCGATTCTAAGCACAACGCCGTCTAAAACGGCCAGCAGCATACTAAGCTTTGCATTGCCGATGCCTTGTATAAACGCTCCGCTGCCGCGCATAAGAGCAAAAGCAGGAAACATCCACAAAATAGCCGATATAAACTGACCCGACATATTAAGCACGGCCGAATCGTCAGAAAAGAGCATAAACATCTGCTTGCCCATTGTAATATACATGGTTATAAAGACGGCTGTAAGCCCGATAGAATATATCCACGCCCATCTGACCACCTTTTGGGCTCTTTCGGTGCGCCCTGCGCCGATGTTTTGGCTTATCATAGGCACGGCGGCATACTGTATGCCTTGGGATATTTTGTTGATTATATCGTCTATCTTAACGCCTACGCCAAAGGTAGCTGCCGCTACAACGCCAACCTTGTTTATCATTGAGTTGACCACCAGCATCGAAAGATTGATAAAGCCCATTTGCACAGCCATAGGTGTGCCGAGCTTTGCTATCATTCCGATATACTTCATTTTAGGAACAAAACTGACGGGCTTAAAATCAAAGCCAAACTCTTCACGGTGGCGGTACAAATAAAAGATAGAAAACAGGAAGGATACCGCTTGACCGATTATGGTGGCCCAAGCCGCACCTGCCACCCCCCATTTAAGTATGCCTGTAAACAAAACATCAAGCACAAGGTTTACACCCGATGCTATACCTATAAACATAAAGGGGCGCTTGGCATCACCCATTCCCCTTAAAACCGCCGAAACAAGGTTGTACCCTGCGGTGAAAATTAATCCGCCGCCGCAAATTATTAAATATTGCCTTGCCATTTCGTAAGATTCTTTGGGCACGTTAAGCAGGTCAAGTATAAGAGTTTGTGCGGCAAACACAATTACAGACATAACAACTGCCATACCCGATATAAACACAAACAAGGTGCCTATTACACTATTCATCTCTTTGCGCTTGCCTGCGCCAAGGGCCTGAGCCAACAGCACCTGACCCGCATTGGAAAAGCCCAAGCAAACCATTGTAGCAAAATTAACTATAAGACTGCTTTGAGAAACAGCGGCCAAACCGGCAGTGCCGACGTATTCGCCAACGATTATCATATCGATAATGCTGTAAAAGACCAACAAAGCGTTTGACGCCATAAAGGGCAAAGAGAAAAAGAGCAACTGACGGGATATGTTGCCTTGTGTGAAGTTTTTGGACAAGGATTTTGCGCTCATTTATCTGTCACCCTCTTTTGTCAAAAATTGTCGCTTTTCCTATTCTAATACATTGGGCAGCATTTCTCAAGAGTATTTTGAGGCAACTATTGAATAATTTAATGGGTGTGTTATAATTAACGGTGCAAATGAAGAACTATAGCTAAAAGCGATACCGCTATTTTAACAAAAGGGGGGGAAGGTTATGGTCTTGGAAACCCGGCGATTAATTATGCGACCGTGGCAAGATAATGACGCAGAGCAATTATATAAATATGCAAAAGACCCCGAGGTTGGCCCTCCCGCCGGCTGGCCTGCCCATACAGAGGTTGAAAACAGCCGCGATATAATTAAATCGGTGCTTTCTGCCCCCGAAACCTACGCCCTTTGCCTGAAAGAGGACGGGCTGCCCATTGGCAGCGTGGGTCTTCATCGCAACGACCTGGCAGAAAACGAGGATGAATACGAGCTTGGGTATTGGATAGGCAAGCCCTTTTGGGGGCAAGGGTTAATCCCCGAAGCATCACGGGAATTGCTGCGACACGCCTTTGACGACCTGGGTATGGAAAGAATTTGGTGCGGATATTATGAGGGCAATTTAAAATCCCGCAGAGTGCAGGATAAGCTTGGTTTTATCTATCACCACACCACCGAAGGGTTAAAGGTGGAGCTTTTGAACGAAATCCGTACGGGCCACGTTATGATAATGACGAGGGAACGTTGGCAAAAGGTTGCACTGTTTTTAAAGCAAAAGGAAACTCTGGATACCTTTCTTGAAAAAGGAGCTATATCTCAGGCCCAATATAACAAAAGCTACGGTGACCTGCAAACTTTGATGCAAATGCAAAAGGTAGAATAAAAAAGCCAAGAGCTAACGCTCTTGGCTTTTTTGGTCGAGGTGACAGGTCTCGAACCTGCGGCCTGATGGTCCCAAAGAATTTGGGAGTACCTGTTTCCGCTTATTTTTAGGCATTTCCGCCCCTTTCCGCTCGGAAACAGATGCTTTCCGGCACTCTTACCTCCACTGTTTCCGTGTGCTCCGGTCGCAATAGTGGGATAAACTGTGGTCAAGCAAAACACCCCGAATGCAGCTCTCTCACTGCATCCGAGGTGTTTGTTGTATTATTCTTCTTTGGCTTTGTTCAAATTCCACGTAGCAAGAAAGTCCGGATTGACAACAACTTCTCCCGTGGAACGAAGCTTATACTCTCCTTGCCGTGCTCTTTTGGTGGAACTTAAATCGGGAGGTAAAGTAAAATCCGTTCCGTCCTTTTGTTTAACGCGGATGATGGTTTCATTTGCTTCCGTTACCGTTCCGTAAAATTGCTTTTGTTCGATATATTCATTGTCATGAGTGTAATAAGTGATACCTACCAAAAGGACTTTGCCGATCAACTCGTCGAAGGTTATTTCTTTTTCGGCTTCTTCGTCGTATTCCTTTCTGGCTTCGTATAAATACATGCCAGATTCTTTGTAATCTTCGGGAATGTCATAGATCGTTTTGCCCGTTTCTTCCGAAACGTAACGCTCGCATTCTCCCGGATGCAACGGATCAAATGTATCCCAAGCGGTTACGAGGCTCTTTACCTTCTTGATTCTGAATTCCTTAAAAAACTTACGATACGAATCCGCTCTTTTGGTATAGATCGTCATCACATTGTATTTGCCGAGCAGAATTTCTTCGTGGGATTCGTGACAACCGAAACCGAAATTATTCATTCCGTCCTTGACAAGAAAACTACCGAGTGAATTCAGACAATCGATTGACTGTTGGGCATTAAGACCGTCGATGAAATAAACGTCATAGTCGTCGTTTGCGTTCGTAATGGTTTTTTCTGACGTGATCCCGTCCTCATTTTTGCAAGGAAGTTCCAAAATGAAAAACATAGGCTCGTCATGCATCTCAATAAAACGTTTCATCATATCAACGACCTTTGAGGCGTTGACGTTGGCATAAATGGCAGTATCCTTTACTTCGTATTCTTCAAAAAGCTTTTCAGGAAACGGAACCTTGCAGCACTTTTTCACTTCAAGCATGGCCGAACCTCCTTTAACAATCTTTTTGAATGATTATATCATACATTTGCCGTTATTTCAACGGCTCGTTTTTGCTGTATGGTAACTCTGTCCGCCCTAAAAGTCAAGGCCTTTCGCAGAACAAATTTTGCCTCGCAGTAGACAAAGAAAAATGCCGATGAGGAATCGATCGAAACCTCATCGGCTTTATCATTTCCATAGGAACCGATATATCAGTACCAATGTCAATCATTGCCCCGCAGTAAAAACCCTCTGGAATCAAGCGATTCCAGAGGGTTTTGGTCGAGGTGACAGGTCTCGAACCTGCGGCCTGATGGTCCCAAACCACCCGCGCTACCAACTGCGCCACACCTCGTTTTGACCGTTATATTTTAATATATACCCTTGCTTTTGTCAAGCATTTATTGCAATTATCAAGCCGCCCGACTTTTTTACTATCGCTCTCATAAATAGATATGTTTTACATATAATTTTAATCCCGAGGGGTGGAGTTGATTTTGAAAAAGCATTCATTAAAAGGCGTACAAATTGCAGGGTTTATATTTGTGGGCGGTGCAGGTGTTTTGCTGCATTATTTATACGATTGGGCAAACGAGAGCCCTTTTGTTGCCCTTTTTTCAGCAGTTAACGAATCTATATGGGAGCATATGAAGCTTCTTTTTGTGCCTATGCTTGCATTTGCTATGTTTGAACATCGATTGGTGAAAAAGGATTATCCCGACTTTTGGTGCGGCAAGCTGGCGGGTGTGCTTGTGGGGTTAACCATTATCCCATCTTTATACTATCTGTACACGGGTGGTTTGGGTATTAACGCCGACTGGTTTAACATTGCCATATATTTTATTGCAGCTGCGGCCGCCTTTTATATTGAAACGATTTTTATTAAAAACCGATTCAGGTGCATATTATCCTCAAAAATCTCGCTTATAGTTATTATAGCTATTGCCGCGTGCTTTGTGATTTTCACCTTTTACCCTGTTCCCATTCCCCTTTTTCAAGATCCTGTAACCAAGCTTTACGGAACTAATTAAAAAACAAAACCTCGCAGTGTTTGCTGCGAGGTTTTTGATTAAAAGCTTATTATCCCTAAATGCTCAAGCAAAATTTTGACACCTATAAGCACCAAAATTACGCCGCCTGCAAACTCTGCCTTACTTTTAAAGCGGGCGCCAAATCGGTTGCCGATAGCCACGCCGCCATATGAAAAGCCAAAGGTTACTGCAGCAATTAAAAGAACGGCAAAGCCGGTTTGTGCCAAATCCATTTTTAGTGTGGCAAAGGTTATACCTACCGCCAATGCATCTATGCTGGTGGCAACGGCCAACATAAAAATATCCTTAACGTCAAAGGCGTCACAACAGCAATCGCACTCGTCGTCATCCTTTTTAAGGGCCTCTATTACCATTTTGCCGCCTATAAAGGCCAACAAGCCAAAGACCACCAGCCCCACCAGCCACTCATTTTCATTAAAAGTGGCGGCAAAACCGTTAACGTTTTGCTGTTGATGGGGGTTGATGGCGATGCCAAGCGCCCAGCCGATGAAGGGCATAAGACCCTGAAATCCGCCAAAAAAGAGGGCTATTATAAAAGCGTGCTTATGGTTGATTTTTTTCATATTAAGACCCTTGCATATTGCTGCTGCAAAGGCATCCATAGAAAGACCAACGGCCGTTAAAATAAGTTCAACTATTCCCATTTTTGTCAGATCTCACTCCTTCGAACTTGAATGATAACACATTTATATTGCTATGTCAACCGAACCACCACTTGCACTGCCGATTTTTTTGTGTTATTATCAACACATGATGGATAATATTTATTTTTTCGACTTCATTTTAACAGACCTGCAGGATATGCAGACCTTGCGCCGAGCATACGACCTTATGAGTGAGGAGCGTAAGCTTAGGTGTAAGCGTTTGCGCCTTTTTGAGGATAAGCGGGCCTGCATTGGTGCCGATATGCTTATTCGCAGATTGGCGAAAAAAGCGCTGAACGTGGACGAAGCTCAGGTTGTGCTTTGTGCCGAAGAAAGCGGAAAGCCCTTTATAAATGATGCCGATTGCCACGTTTCTATAAGCCACAGCAAAAACGCCGTTTTGTGCGCCTTGTCATCCCGCCCCATCGGTGTGGATATAGAAAAAATTGCCACCCCTCCCCGTCGGGTGGTTGAGCGTCTGTGCCCCGACACCGACAACGTTACGGATTTTTACCGATTTTGGACTGCCGCCGAAAGCTTTGGCAAGCTGACGGGTCAAGGCGTTTGGCAAGCGGTTAAAGAGGTGGCCTTTATAAACGGAGAGGCGGTTTGCTCTGACCCCTGCTGCCGATTTGAAGAGTTGCCCTGCCCCGAGGGCTTTGTGGCCACGATATGCATAAAAGATTAAAACCCGTGCAACCGGATTGATTGCACGGGCTTTTTAATTATTCGGCTTTTTCTTCTTTTTTCATCATATCGCGGATTTCTTTAAGAAGAGTAATTTCGGTTTCGGCAGGTGCTGCAGGGGCCTCTTCTACCTGCTCTTGCTCTTTCTTCTTTTTAAGCTCATCTGCCTTCTTTTGTGCATTCATAATTATGCGAAGCACGATAAAGATAGACAGTGCGATGATAAAGAAATCGATAATGGTTTGAAGGAAAACACCCCAAGTAATTGCAACCTCGGGAGTAACAATCTCTTCACCCTTCATAACGGCTTCACGAAGAACCCATTTGAACTCTTGAAGATTGGTTTTGCCGGTTGCCAAAACGATAAGGGGGGTGATGATATCGGTAACCAAAGAGGTTACGATTTTACCGAATGCGCCGCCTATTACAACACCGACGGCCATATCGATTATGTTGCCCTTGAGAGCAAATGCTTTAAAATCTTGAAAAAACTTTTTCATTTTAAATACCCTTTCTTTTTAGTTTTTTACATTATAACAAATATCATCCCCCGGGTCAAGGGTAACAAGCAACAAAAAAACCACCGCTGTAATTCAGCGGTGGTTTTAATAAGCTGATATTAGTCTGCGAAACCTGATTCAACAAGAGCAACAAGACCGTCAACTGCATCTTGCTCGTCAGAACCGTCAGCAATTACCTTAATTGCTGCGCCGCCAACAATGCCAAGTGAAAGAACACCAAGCAAGCTTTTTGCATTTACACGGCGTTCATCCTTTTCAACCCAGATGGATGACTTGAACTCGTTTGCTTTTTGAATAAAGAAGGTTGCGGGGCGAGCGTGAAGGCCCACCTTGTTATTAACGGTTACATCTTTGCTGCACATTGGAATCGTTCCTCCTACAAAAATCATTTTACACTAATCAACTTGATTTTATACTTTCTGTTAAAAAAGCGCCTAAATCGCCTCTCTATTTCATATTATACCATATGTTTTTGACAGGTCAACGAATTTCGGCAAAGTAGGCAAAAGTTCTATCTTGTCTACAAAAACACAACCTGCTTAAAGTCAAGCACTTGTATAACTTGACAATAAGCAGGGCGTTTTTAGTATGCTATGTGCATATTATACTATCTTTTTAATCTTTTTTATTCAATAATGACAGATATTTTTTGTCTTTTTCTGTCAACTCTGCCCCTTCAAGCATATCGGGTCGGCGCTTTGCCGTTTCGGCAAGAGACATCTCGCGGCGCCACTTTTCGATATTGGCGTGGTGACCCGAAAGCAACACGTCGGGCACCTTAACACCGTGCCACTCGGGAGGGCGGGTGTATTGAGGGTACTCTAGCAAACCTGCAAAATGGCTTTCTTCGGTAAAGCATATATCGTCGCTAAGCACACCCTTAACCATTCGGCATACGGCATCGGTAAGTGCCAAAGCAGGCAGCTCGCCGCCGGTAAGAACGTAATCACCCATAGAGATTTCTTCGTCAACCAACTCGTCGATTATGCGCTGGTCAACACCCTCGTAGTGACCGCAAAGTATAACGAAACCCTCGGTTTGAGACAGCTCCACCGCTCTTTGCTGAGTAAGGGTTTTGCCGCGGGGCGACATAAATATCAGATGAGGACGACTGCCCCGTTGGCGGCATATATCCTCAAAACAATCATATATAGGTTGTGGGGCCATTATCATACCCATTCCGCCACCGTAGGGGGCATCGTCTACCCTGCCGTGCTTGTCGGTGGTGTAGGGACGAATATCAACACAGTTGATTTCAATCTTACCTGCTGACACGGCTCTGCCTATTATACTTTCGTGAGTAACGGCATTGCACATATCGGGAAAAAGGGTCATTATATCAATTCTCATCGTCAAACAGCCCCTTCAAAGGTCGGATGGTAATAACACCCTTTTCAATATCTATATCCTGCACAACGTCGGGTATGGCGGGAATAAGCACCTCACCCTTTTCGGTTGCAACGTGCCATACGTCGTTGGCTCCCGTTTGGGAAACGTCGGTTAAAACGCCGTATTGCATGGCGGTATCGGCATCAATTACGGTGCAATCTATAATATCCTGCACAAAGTATGCGCCGTCATCCAGCTCGGCATCCTCACGGCTGATATAAACCACCTTGTTGCGCAGCTTTTCAGCCGCCTCGATGGTATCTACGCCCTGGACCTTCATTATAACCATATTGCCGTGGGCGCGTGAACGCACCACGTCTATATATTTTTCGCCTTTATCGTCAAGATAAAGACGCTTGAATTCGGTAAGAAATTCCGGCGAATCGCACCAGGGGTGTACCCTCATTTCGCCTCGCACACCGTGTGTGCCCGTTATTTTTCCTGTTTCTAAAAACGCTTTAATCATAAACTACCTTCTTTCGTAACAAAAAAGGGTGGATTTGCCCACCCTTTATGTTACACTCAGATTAGTCGATTTCGACCATAATCTTTTGACCCGCACGGCCTGCGACAGAACGCATTATGGTACGAATCTCTTTCGCGATACGGCCTTGCTTGCCGATGACGCGGCCCATATCTTCTTCTGCAACGTGCAGGTGGTAAACCACAACCTGCTCGGCATTGGGAGCATCAACGGTAACATTGACAGCATCGGGATTGCGGACTAAACCGCGTGCGATTGTTGCCAAAAGTTCTTGCATTAGAGGATACCTTCCTTTTTGAGCAGGGCCTTAACGGTATCGGTGGGCTGAGCGCCGTTGCCAATCCACTTTTTGATTGCTTCAGCGTCTACCTTAACCTCTGCAGGGTCGGTAAGGGGGTTGTAATAACCTACCTCCTCGATGAAACGGCCGTCGCGGGGGAATCTTGAATCCGCAACAACAACACGATAAAAAGGAGCTTTTTTAGCACCCATTCTGCGAAGTCTGATTTTAACTGCCATCTTTCGCACCTCCTGTAAATAAAATGTGTATATAGGCCGTCGGAAAACCGACGATTATACCTTAATTAAAATCTGCCGGGGAAGCCGCCGCCCGGGAAGCCACCGCCGGGAAAACCACCGGGGAAGCCGCCGCGACCGCGACGCTTTTTGCCGCCGCCATTCATTTGCTTGAACATCTTTTTCATTTGTTCGTACTGATTGAGCAGACGGTTAACATCCTCTACCTTTACACCGCTGCCTGCGGCAATGCGGCGCTTGCGGGATGCATTGATTATTTCGGGTTTTGAGCGCTCGAGAGCCGTCATAGAATAGATTATGGACTCGACGCGGAGCAGTTGGCGGTCGTCAATATCAAGTCGGATCGTAG
>JAZQSG010000029.1:0-24226 GCA_045630025.1 Acutalibacteraceae bacterium | reverse complement strand
CCATTGCAATGAATGTTGTGCAAAATTAAATCATAGAATTTAATTTTGCTATATCCGCTTAAAAAGTGGCTTGTCGAAGCGCTTTCAAGCGTTTCGACAAACAACAATCATTATAAGAAAGGTGATGTTTGTATGTTTCTTTATTCCATCACTCCCCTTGACGTTAACCACGTTGACGAGATTTGTCAAAACATAAAAGAGCAATACGAGGCGGGTGTATCCAACTGTGCTCTGTTTAGTATGGCTTTGGTGCCTGAGGGCGATCCCGTTATCCCTAAAGCCGAGCAGATGTGCGCTAAGTATGATCTGTTTCGCGAAAAGCTGGATGCTATGGGCATACCAAGCGGTATATTGGCTCAATGCACCATCGGTCACGGATATAAGTTGAACAGTATGTTCCCCTTTACCGAGATGGTTGGACTTAT
Source organism: Acutalibacteraceae bacterium (assembly GCA_045630025.1). Classification (GTDB taxonomy): domain Bacteria; phylum Bacillota; class Clostridia; order Oscillospirales; family Acutalibacteraceae; genus RGIG2206. The sequence goes on along the minus strand of JAZQSG010000029.1, from coordinate 23,801 downwards.
GGACGGGGTAGGCAAAATTACCGTTTGCCCCTATGACGAGGGGTTTAGAAAGCATATGCGTCACACCTTTAGCGTGCTGGCAAGTCACAAGCCCCACTGCATTATGGTGGATGATGATTTTCGCCTTACCGCGCGCAGCGGCAGGGGTTGTGCCTGCCGATTGCACCTTGATGCCTTTGAGAAAAAGGCGGGTATCGCCAAAAGCCGTGAAGAGATAATGGCTCACACCCTCGGTTATACCGATGAGGATAAAAAATACACTGATATTTTTGTAGAAACTCAGATTGAATCGTTGGTTGAATGTGCCAAAATTATGCGTGAGGGCATTGACAGCGTTGACCCGTCTATGCCCGGCATCTTTTGTTGCTGTGGTAATGCGGCTGAGGGCGCGGTTGAGATTGCCACCGCTTTGGCGGGCAAGGGTAACTCCGTAATTGTGCGCATCAACAACGGCAACTATACTCCCGCAGGCGCTCGCTATTTTACCGAAAGTATGAACAGAGGGGCCAACCAGATTACCGTTATGCGCGGTCAGGGTCACGTTGACAGTTTTTTGGCCGAGACTGACACCTGCCCCCAAAACAGATACAGTACCGGCGCTCAATCCCTCCACAGCCATTTTACCGGCACCATTCTTGAGGGTGCCGACGGTGCAAAGCATTGGATAACCCGTATGGCCAATTTTGAGCCCGCAAGCGGCAAGGCATACCGCAAAATCCTTGCCAAGCACAAGGGCTTTTACGAGACTCTCAGTCGGTTGGTGCCCACCCTTAATTGGCGGGGCTGCCGTATTCCCCTATCCGCTGTGCCCGATTATGGATTTAAGCCTACCGTTGCCATCAACCGTTGGGCCACCCACGTGTTGGAGCGACTTGGCCTGCCAATGTACTTTTCGGATAAACCTTCAAGGGTTGCCTTTTTGGAGGGTGACGGTGACGTCCGCTTTACCGACCAACAAATAACCGAAATGCTGAAGGGCACCCTTGTGCTTGACGGCTTTGCGGCCGAAAATCTGTGCAAGCGTGGTTTTGCCAACATGCTCGGCGTAGAGGTTAAGCCCTGGGAGGGCAGGCGTGTCAGCGGTGAGATATTCTTAACCGAAGGCGGCAAATGTGCCTCTCAGGTAGTTGCAAAAGAGATAATCCCGCTTAATGACAAGGTAAAGGCCGACAGTATGTGCTACCATCTGTCAGGTGGTGTTAACAAAGAACCGTTATTCCCTGCTTGCACCGTTTATCAAAATGAGCTTGGCGGCACTGCCATAGTATTTTGCGGTAAGGTTCACACCGATTTTCACTACTCTCAAGCTTTCTCTTTCCTTAACGAAACCCGAAAGCGTCAGCTTATCCGGCTGATGAATGAGTATGGCGATTTACCCGTATATTACACCGAAGATGCCGAAGTGTATATGCGCGCCGCCGATTGCCCCGACGGAAGCCTATTCTGCGCCTTTTTCAACATCGGTCTTGATCCTATCGAGCAGATCACCCTCAAGGCGGACAGAGTGCCCAACGTTATCGAGTGCTTGGAACCTGACGGCTCTCGCAAGGATTGTTCCTTTGAGATTGACGAAAACGGCGTAATAACCGTTGATAAGGCGGCCTATACTTTAGATCCCGTAATTTTGTTTATAAGGTAAAATTAACCCCCCGATTCGGTTGGATCGGGGGGGTGCTTTTACATCTTAGCTTTTACAAACTCTATCAGCCGAAGCCAATCGTTTCGACTGAAATAATGGCTGCCCTCTCGCAAATGGTAGCCGATGCTGCCCTCGAAAAAGCTTTCGCCCGACTTAGCTAACTGCCCGTTATGAACAAAGCCGCGCGTGCCATCCTTTTCAAAGGCAGGGCTTGCCGCCACGCAGCAAAGCATTTCTGAAACGGGGTCGGCCCAATCATCCTCAGTGGCACTGCCTATGCAGACGTATCGAGGTGCAATGGCCGCCACCAAGTAGTGCTGATCAAAGGGCATTGCGTACTCTTTGTGCTTATACTTTTTGTAGTTTTCGCAAAACCACAAAGGAAATGCGTTGTTGATTACCGCCACGCTTTCGCCCCGTTTGCCGCGAGAAATGGCGGCACCCGTACTGCCTGAGTCGTTGGAATAGGCACACCAAAAGCGTGTGTCGGTGGCGGCAGTAAGCAGTGCCGTTTTGCCAAGCCGTGAATGGCCACAGACGATACCTCGGCTTAAATCCAGCAAATCGCCCAGCGTTTGAGCGTAATCCATCAACCGTTGAGCCGCCCAAGCATACACCGACAGTTTGCCTGCGTCACTATCCCCACGTTTGCCGTCGGGATAAAGTATTCCGTATAGTCCGTCGGCCATATCGGCATTGTCATAGGTAACGTCGCGATGACAAAAGGACAAAATCGCAAAGCCGTTGTCGAACAATTCTTCCGCAGGAATGTATTTGTCGGGCATTAGACTTCTAAAGTTGAGGCAGACGAAAAAGGGCATCTTTTTTTGCTTTAAGGGAAGCACGGCATTAAAGGGAAAGACAAACTCCTTGCCGTTAACCACCAGCTTCATTCGCAATTTTTTGATAATCGCTTTACCTGCGCCAAAGGGTTCGGTTTCAATCAGTTCAACCTCTTGCTTTTCGGGTGGTGGCGGCAAATAGCCGTAAACCTCGCGAAGCATTATATCCAGCATTTCATCCCTGCTTTTTAAGGGAGGCAAGCTGCGATCGGCAAGCATTTTGTTTATCATAGGTCAGCACCTCTGTTATAAAACAGCCCCCAAAAAACTTTGGGGGCTGTAAAACGATTTGAACTTAAACCTCAGGAATGGTAATCTCAAGCTCGCGACCGCACTCTGCAGACTTGCAGATACCGTCGATAATGGCCTGATTGATGATGATCTGTGAGGTGGGAACGGGAGCAGTGCCACCCTCTTTAATAGCGTCAACGAAAGCGCGAAGCTTAAGTGCAAAACGGTCGCCATTGAAGGGGATGATCGGAATTTCGGTGTCGGTTTGAACACCGCAAAGCTCACGATAAAGGGTCATGGGACCGCCAACGGTGCCGTTCCAGCAGTCAGTAGAGGGAATGCGCAAGCCGCCCTCGGTACCGAGGATGATGGTGTCGCCGGGAGTGTTGATGTTCATTGCCCATGCAATACGGAAGTCAAGAATAACGTCATTCTCAAGACGGATAAAGCCGGCGGCAAAATCGTCAACACCGAACTTGTCGGCATATTCGGGGTGGCCGGGATAGTAATCGGGGCGCTTGCCGAAGAAATCCGACTTGTAGCCGGTAACGGTAATGGGCTTGGGATAGCCGATTGCGTTAAGCACCATATCAAGTGAATAGCAGCCGATATCGCCCAATGCGCCGATACCGCCGGTATCCTTTTCAATAAAGGTGGTGCCGTAGGGGGTGGGGATGCCGCGGCGGCGGCCGCCACCGGTTTGGGTGTAGTAAATCTTGCCCAAAACGCCTGGTTCAACAATCTTTTTGATCATCTGCATATTGGGGTCAAGACGGGGCTGGAAGCCGATGGTAAGAATCTTACCGCTGGCCTTCTCTGCCTTCATGATTTCAATGCCCTCTTCAAGAGTTACGCACATGGGCTTTTCAAGCATTACGTTGATGCCCTTGTTAAGTGCATAAATGGCGCACTCTGCATGGGTGCAGTTGTAGGTGCAGATAGAAACACCGTCAAGCTGCAAAGACTCGTCGTCAAGCATTTCTTTGTGGCTCAGATAGCACTTTGCACCCTCGATGCCGAACTTTTTGCAGAATTCCTCTGCCTTGCCGGGAACGAGATCTGCACAGGCAACAACCTCAACGTCGTCAAACTGTTGATAGCCCTTGATGTGTGCCTCGCAAATCCATCCTGTGCCGATAAGACCAATGCGGATTTTTTTACCGTCGGACACCTTTTTTTCTTCCTCGATTATGGAGTCGAAACGGTCTAAAATATTGTCTGCCATAATTTATATCCTCCTTTAAAGGGAATTAATAACCAATGGATTTAAGATATTCGCGGCTCTTTTGTGCACACTCGAGGGGAGTCATATCGGGAGAGGGAGAATCCTGCTCGACGATAAGCCATAAGGAGCCACTTTCTTCTGCTGCCTTGATGATAGCAGGGAAATCCTGCTTGCCTTGACCAACGTAGCGCAAGCCAAAGGTGTTCTTTTCCTCTGCCTTTGCCTTGTCGTCACCGATAAGCTCGTACATATTTTCGCTTTTGCTGCCCACAAAATCTTTAAGGTGAACAAGGGGGGCGCGACCTGCATATTTGCGGATGTAATCGGCAGGATTTTCACCGCCAACGTTTACCCAGCAGGTATCCAGCTCGGTTTGAAGCAGATCGGCAGAAATTTCTTCGTACATAATATCAAGCTTATATTTGCCGTCAATCTTTTCAAACTCAAAATCGTGATTATGATAAAGAAGGGTTATGCCTGCCTCTTTAGCGGCCTTACCAAAGGTGATAAGGGCCTCGCGGGTTTCTTCCCAAAGGGGGCTGCCGGGGCGACGGTCTTCACCCAGCCAAGCAAGGGCAAGATACTTGACGCCCAGCACGGTATAATCGGCAATGGTCTTTTCAACGTCTAAAATTGCATCGATGCTGACGTGACCCGAAATAGCAACAAGACCAATTTCGTCGCAAATCTTTTTAAGGTCGGCAGGAGTCTGATTGCAGAAGCCGGCAAACTCAACACCGTCGTAGCCCATATCCTTAATTTTTTGCAGAGTGCCCCTTGCATCGGCATTTGCTTCGTTGCGTACAGAGTAGACTTGAATTGCGATTGGTAAAGACATTTTCAATTCCTCCTTGAAATGTTTGTCTGTTATGTGTATAATACAATAAAACGATAATTTTTACAAGATATTTTTTAAGACAAAAGGTGCTAACAATTAGACATTTTTTGAGTTTTTGCTAATTTAGGGTGGTTTGCCGTGATATACGAAAAGCGAAACGAAAAATACACCTGCAGCCGCGTGCACAGTTTGGTTGACTGGGGCCACGTTCATCACGAGTTTGAGCTGGTTTATGCCGAGCAGGATGGGGCTACCGCCTTGTGCGACGGGGTTGAGTACCCTCTTAACAAGGGCGATTTGTTTTTTTCTTTTCCCCACACCATACACTCTTACAAAATGAGCGAAAAGCGGTTAAGACATATTTTGATGGTATTTTCTCCTGACGATTTTCCTGCCTTTACCAAAGCTTTGTTAAACTTCAGACCCGCTTCGCCCGTTATTAAAAACTGCAACAACGAGATACGCGAGCTGCTTGAAAAGGCCCTTGCCGCCAACGCCACCGAATTTGAAGAGCAAAAGGTTTTTGCCTATACCACCCTTATTTTATGCGAGGTTATGCCTCGCCTTAACCTGGTTGAAAGAACCCAAACCGAAAGCAACAACCTTAAACGACTGCTTGAATATTGCGGTGAAAACTTTACCAAGGATATAAATTTGCAAACCATCAGCCACGACCTTTATATGAACAAATATCACGTCTCTCACCTGTTTAACGACGTGTTGGGCATAAGCTTAAGAAAATACATAAACACCATGCGCATAAAATTGGCCGAGCGCCTGCTTGCCCACAACGAAATGTCGGTAAACGAGGTGGCGGTTGCCGTTGGCTTTTCTACGCAACGCACCTTTAACCGCGTTTTTATTGAATATAAAGGCATTACCCCCAGCGAATTCAGACAAAAGAAGTTGCAAAAAGCAAAGGAGAAAAAACAATGAAGGCATTGCAAGACAAAATTTTAAAAGAGGGCATTGTTAAAGACGGAGGCGTTTTAAAGGTTGACGGCTTTGTTAACCACCGCATTGACGTAAGCTTTATGAATGAGGTGGGCAAAGAGTTTAAGCGCCTTTTTGAAGGGGTAGACATTAATAAAATAGTCACCATTGAGGCGTCGGGAATTGGCATTGCCTGCATTGTGGCACAGTATTTTAACGCTCCTGTGGTTTTTGCAAAAAAGAATAAATCCATAAACATTTCGGGCGACGTTTATTCGGTAGAGGTTGCCTCCTTTACCCACAAAACGGTTAACACCATAATTATGTCGAAGGAGTATATAGGACCCGGCGACAAGGTGCTTATTATCGACGACTTTTTGGCAAAGGGCAACGCCCTTAAGGGACTTATCACCCTGGTGCAAAACGCAGGCGCCCAGGTTATGGGCTGCGGCATTTTGATTGAAAAATCCTTCCAGGAGGGTCGCGACCTTATAGATTCCATGGGAATCAGGGTTGAATCTCTTGCACGCATTAAATACATGACCGATAATTCTTTGGAATTTTTAGATTAATTTAGATATAATAAAAAGGATGGTTGAACCATCCTTTTTTATTTTTTCATTTTGGGTTTTGATATTAATGCTGCCAGCAATCCAAAGGCAAGGGCGGCCGCTATTCCCATTGCCGTTGCCGATAAGCCGCCGCTGAGCGCCCCTGCAAGGCCGTGCTCGGCAACGCCCTCTCGCACGCCCTTAGCCAAAAGATGACCAAAGCCGGTCAAGGGCACGGTGGCTCCGCAGCCGGCCCACTCAGCAAGGGGCTCGTAAAGCCCCACGCCCCCAAGCACTACGCCTGCAACCACGTAGCCCACAAGTATTCGGGCAGGGGTAAGCTTGGTGCGGTCTATAAGCACCTGCCCCACAAGGCATATTGCTCCACCCACCGCAAAGGCCTTTAAATATTCTAAAAGCATATCCATTATACCCATCTCCTACCCTTTTATTTTGTCCGTACTTACAGACATTATGTATTTATTGGGGTTGCAATGACTGAAAAAAGAGGTTAAAATGGTATTAATCACATGCAAGGAGTTGTTTTTATGTCAGATTTGACTTTAGTAATAATGGCGGCAGGCATGGGCAGCCGATTCGGCGGTCTCAAGCAGCTGGAGCCCATTGGCCCCAACGGTGAAATTTTGCTTGATATGTCTATTTTTGATGCACAGCGCTGCGGCTTTAACAAGGTTGTAGTTATCATCCGTGAAGAGAATGAGGCCGACTTCCGCAAATACGTAGGCAAGCGCATTGAAGAGCGAATTCCCGTTGAATACGTTTTTCAGGATTGCTCTATTTTGCCCCAGGGTCGCACCAAGCCCTTTGGCACGGGCCACGCAGTTTTGTGCTGCCGCGACGCAGTTAAATCTCCCTTCGTTGCAATTAACGCCGACGATTATTACGGCTACAACGCCTTTAAGGATATAAGCAGTCACCTTTTATCCGCCAACAAGGGCGAGTATGCAATGGTAGGTTACAGTCTTAAAAACACCGTTACCCCCAACGGCACGGTTTCTCGCGGCATATGCACCGTTGAAAACGGCTTTTTGTCATCGGTTGAAGAGCACACCAAAATTAACGGGCAGTTTGTAGACACCCTTGCCGACGGTAAAGAGTTTCAGCTTGGCGGTGACAACATTGTATCAATGAATTTGTGGGGCTTTACACCCGACTTCTTTGACGCTTTGAGTGCACAGTTTGAGCAATTTCTTGCCAATGCAGACCTTATGAAGGATGAATTCTTTTTACCCTTTGCGGTTGACAAAATGATTAAATCGGGCGAGGCGTCTGCCCGTGTTTTCCATTGCCTTGACAAATGGTACGGCGTTACCTACCGTGAGGATTTGCCCGACGTTAAGGCAGCCGTTAAGGATTTGTTTGACAAGGGCCTTTACGAGGGCATCTAACACCGTCACAAAAGCCGACAGAGCTTAAATCTGTCGGCTTTTATTTTTTGCTTGGGGCTAAATTAAGAATATTTTTCAATAAACCTTTTTACTCCCTTACGGTATCCCCTTGGGTCAACCCAACAGGTGACGGCGTGGGCCGCCCCGCTGCAAATATATTTATGCTTGGGGCCACGGCAGGAGCGATAGTTCTCGATAGTCATATCGCAGGGCACAAACTCATCGGCACTGCCGTGTATAAACAGGGTGGGTATTTTATTGGCGGCCAGACAGTCGGGACAGCCGATATCCTTAAGCCCCACCCCGTTAATTCGCCTGAAGCGGCGATTAACCAGGTTGAGTATGGGAAAGGAGGGCAAGCCGTAATCTCTTTTAAGCACGTGCTTAAGCTCTTCCCAAGGGGAGGTGTAGCCGCAATCGGCAATAATGCCTTTAACCCCCTCGGGCAGACCTAAAGAGGAGGCCATCATAACCGTGCTTGCTCCCATAGACACGCCAAGCAGCCAGATGTTGCCCCCTATCCTGTTTTGAACGTACCTGGACCAATATAAGCAGTCGTATCGTTCTTTAAGCCCAAAGGTGATATATCGCCCCTCGCTGGAAAGGTGTGCCCTTTGATGGGGCAGCAAAAGATTAAAGCCCAACGAACGGTAAAAGCCAAAAAGAGTGCTGAAATCGGCAAAGCCGTCAGAGCGGTAGCCGTGCATCATAATTACCGTTCCCTTGGGGTTGGGGTGAGCAACAAACAGCCCTCTTAGGGTTAAGCCGTCAAAAGAGGTAATCTGCACCTGCTCTAAGGGCATATTGAAAAAGCCCGTCTCGCCTGCGGTTATGTGGTCTATATAAACCGACCAGGGTATTTCAAGGCGCTCGGCGGCAGTTCGCTCGGTATCGTTGCGAACAAAGGCGCGCTTAAAAAAGCACCCTATTATTATATAGCCGCCAATTGCCAAAAGGGCCGCCGTTATTAATAAAACCAAAAGCCAAAGCTTCACTTAACCAATCATCCTTTAACCGCGCCGCCCGTTACACCGCTGACGTAATATCTTTGCAAAAACATAAACAGCAATCCCACGGGGATAGCCACCAAAACGCTGCCTGCACAAAAACGGGTAAAATAGGCAAATATATTTTCTCTTGACAGCATTTGAAAAAGCCCTAACGACAAGGTGTATTGGTTATAATTATCCTTCATTATAACGCTGACAAAAATAAAATCTGCCCACGGTGCAACAAAGGACGTAAGGGCTGTATATACGATTATGGGCTTTGACAGAGGCAAAATTATTCGCCAAAAAATTTGGTTGCGGTTGGCCCCGTCTATGGTGGCCGCCTCGTCTAAAGAGCGCGGTAGAGTATCAAAAAAGCCCTTGGCCACAAAGTAGCCCAACGCCGCCGAGGATGAATAAACCAGCACCAAGGAAGCCAAGGATTGACCCAGACCTATCACCTTAAGCAAATAATAGACGGCTATCATAGACATAAAGCCGGGAAACATACCCAATATAAGACCTATATTCATAAGCGATTTGCGTGCGCTGAATCTAAGGCGACTGAAGGCGTAGCTTATCATCAATATCATCAAGGTGGATATAACGCAGGTAAAAAACGCCACCACAAGGGTGTTGAGGTACCACCTTGGATAGTTAAACAGCTGGGTATCGGTAAAAAGGCGTATATAGTTGTTTAAGGTAAAGCTTTTTGGAATTATATAGTCGGTGTAGGCGCCGCTTTCTGCCCGAAAGGATTGCAGCACCAAATAAAGAATGGGCAGCAGCCACAGCACCGACAGTAAAGTAAGCAACGTGTAAATTGCTCCGTCGGCGGCCTTTCGCCGAAGCTTATAGGATTTCATCCAAACTGCTCCTCCTTCCTTGCGGCGGCTGTGCGGTTATAGACAAGCAAGGATGCCACGGCTGTTACCAAAAACACCGCTATGCCGATAACGGCCGCCAAATTGTAGTTTTGCTCGTTAACCGTCTGCTTGTAAAGCCAGGTAACAAGCAAATCGGTTTTGCCCGCCTGATAATACTCTAAGGTTAATGGGCCGCCACCCGTAAGCAGATAAATAATGTTAAAGTTATTTACGTTGCCCACAAACTGAGTAATAAGATAGGGCGTGGTTACAAAAAGCATATAGGGCAGGGTGATTTTGAAAAACACCCTGACGGGGCCTGCACCGTCGATTCGAGCGGCCTCGTACATATCTTCGGGGATGTTGCTTAATATGCCCGTAATAATAAGCATTGAGTAGGGTATGCCTATCCACATATTAACCACCACAACGGTGATTTTTGCCAAAATGGGATGGGTCAAAAAGGGTATGGCCGACTCTGCCCCCGCCCACTGAGTAAGCAAGATATTAACTGCGCCCTGTGAGTGCAGCAGCTGCGACATAAGCATAAGGGTAACGAACTGAGGAATGGCAATGGTAGATATGAAAACCATTCGCCACCCTTTTTTGAATTTTATGGTGCGCTTGTTTATCATCAACGCCAAAATCATACCAAAAATATAGTTGGTAAAGGTAGACAGCACAGCCCACAGAACCGTCCAACCGAAAAGGCGCAAAAAGGTATAGCTGATTTTGTCATTGCCGCCTAAAACAGAGGTGAAATTCTCTAATCCCACCCAGGTAAAAAGGTTGCCGGGCGGCTGATGGGCCTTGTCAAAATTAGTAAAGGCCATAAGCACCATAAAAATTAAAGGCAACAAGGTAAACAGGGTAACAAGCAGCACGGGAGCCGACAAAAGCGCCACGTGATAATTTTTGTTTTCCAGGGTTAGCAGCTGCTCTTTTAAGGTGACAACCTGCTGATTTTCCTCTTTAGCAAGCTGACTTGCATAGGCCTGTCGGCAGTTGGAGCACCACACCAAAAAGAAAAGCAAGGTAATAACCAAGGTGAGGGTGCCGAAAAGCAAAATCTCGACGGAGTTATCACCTTGGGTATAAATATAGATGCCCAGCTCAGAGTCAAAATACCGCCCTTGAGTTTGCGTGCCCAAGGTAGTGAATTTTACAAGATAGCTTCCGCCGAAGGTGAGCATATAAAAGATATATGCCGCCTGGGACAAAAGATAAACCGCACCCCTTGCAAAGGTGCGGCGTGTAAATCCCCACAGACCCATTACAAGAAAGGATAACCTTGTGACAGCATTGCCCTTAGCAAAGGCAGTTACAACATCGGCGGCAAAACGCAACACACCCGGTGTACGTCTTATTCTTTTCAACCTGCCACCGCTCCTTCCGTAATTTTTGGTGGTTTATGAAGTTATATCTTTTACCATACTGTCAAGCTGCTGCTTAATTGACAGCTTGTAGTCTTTGGTTTCCATTGCCGTGCCAAAGGCCTCTACGGGGCCCCAAAAGGTGTTGAGTATACCTCTTTGAGATACACCGAATTTGTTTTGCTCGGCAAGGGCGTTAAGGGCTATATTCTTTTTCACTTCCTCGTTTTCTGCCGCTTTTTTGTTAGAGGGGCCTGCCGCTCTTTCCTTAAAGCGCAAAAGTTGATTTTCTTCGTTGGTTATCCACTCGGCCAGCTTCATGGCCTCAACGGGGTGCTTTGTAGATGAGTTAACACCCACCAGCTTGTAGCCGGCAAAGCTTTTCAGCTGAGTAACCTTACCCCCGATTTCAACGGTAGGCAGCTTAACGGCGGCATAATTTTCGCCCAGCTTTTGCTTTACTGCATCGGCCGTCCAGGCGCCTGAAACACCCGCCGCAATGTTGCCGCCTATGCCGCCCGTAAAGACGGCGTCGTCGCCTGTAACAAAGGCGCTGTGTGCACACAGATTCTTTATGGCTTCACCTGCGGCAATGCCCGACTCGTTATTAAAGTCGCAAATTTGTTTGCCGTCGTCTGCAAGCTCTATCTTGCACCCTGCCCCCAAAAAGAAGGAGGCGGCGTACCATCCGTTAGATATATCCATAAAGAATTTTTTGCCCTGCTCCTGGCAGGCGGCCAAAACGCCCTCAAGGGTTTGGGCCTGCTCTGTCGATATAACCGACTTGTCGTAATACATAAAGTATCCGTTGTCGGCTGTGGCAGGGTAAGCGTAAAGGGCTCCGTCAATGGTGGCAGCGGCAACCGACGAGTCGATGTTGCGTGAGGTTATCTCGTCTTTGTTTCGGGTTATCTCGTACAACGCCCCCGCCTTTACAAGGTCGTATATCTGATCGTCGGGAAAAGAGAACACGTCTGCCGCAGCGGCAGCATCCTCAAGCAATCGGGCCTGAGCATCATCCTCACCCACAACACCGAGAGTGATGTCGTAATTAACGTCGGGGTTGGCCTTTTTGAAAGAGTCGATCATGGTTTTAAGCACCTTTTGATCGTCTTGCGCACCCCACACCTTTAAACTGACCTTTTCACCCGTGTCGGAATTGTTTTTGTTTGACCCGCAGGAGCAAAAGCAAAAGCACATTGCCACCGCCATCAAGAGAGCAATAAGTTTTTTCATCAATTAATTCCCCATATCTTCTTTGCATATTCACCAACAGAGCGGTCGCTTGAAAAGCGTCCTGCGCCTGCGATGTTCATAACACGCATAGAAGCAAAGCGATCCTCGTTTGAATAATCCCGATTAAGTCGGTCACGGGTATCGCAATAATGGGCAAAATCAGCACAGACCATATATCGGTCTTCTTGAGTAATAGAACGGCTTAAATCGGCAAACATTCCGCTTTGTCCGTCATCCAGCGTACCGTCGGTAAGAGCATCCACCACCCGTTTAAGTCGGGGGTTTGCATCGATAAAGCTTTGAGGAGAATAGTCGGGGCGAAGCTTGTCTGCCTCGTCAACAGTAAGACCGAAAACGTAATTGTTTTCTTCCCCTGCCTCGCGGACTATCTCTACGTTTGCTCCGTCATAGGTGCCCAGGGTTACCGCTCCGTTAAGCATAAGCTTCATATTGCCCGTGCCCGACGCCTCGGTGCCTGCCAATGAAATTTGCTCGCTTACGTCGGCGGCAGGAATTATCTTTTCGGCATAAGAGACGTTGTAATCGGTAACGAAAATAACCTGCATTTTGTCTCTGAGCAAGGGGGATGCCTCGATATATTCCGACACGGCGTTTATCAGCTTAATAACCGCCTTTGCCATATAATATCCGGGAGCGGCCTTGCCGCCAAAGATATAAACGGTGGGGTTAAACTGTGTAAGCTGACCCGACTCAATACGGAAGGCGGTATCAAGCACCGACATAATGTTAAGCAGTTGCCGCTTATACTCGTGCAGTCGCTTGATTTGCACATCATATATTGCATCTAAACGTATTTCACGCTTTTCGCGTTCAAATATATAATGCGCAAGCTCTTCTTTCTTTATTCTCTTAATTTGCTTAATTTTTTCTAAAAATTCCTTATCGTGGGCAAACTGTGCCAGTCGGTCAAGCCCCTCAAGCCGCAGGGCGGCGCCTGCATCAAGGGTGCCGGAGATAAGCTCTGCCAGCTGAGGATTGCACAGGGCAAGCCAACGACGAGGCGTTATGCCGTTGGTGATGTTTATAATGGCGTTGGGGTAAATATCGTGCCACGGCTTAAGAACGCTGTTTTTAAGAATTTCGGTGTGGATGGCCGCAACGCCGTTTACCTTGTGGGACATAAACATGGCAAGGCGAGCCATATGAACCGTATCTTTATCAATAATATCATACTGTGAAAAATCGGTTATACCCATTGCCGAAAGCTCGCTGCGCAGCTTTTTTTGTATCTGCTTTAAAACGGGAATAACGTGAGGTATTACCGACCGCATCAGCGACAAGCTCCACTTTTCCATTGCCTCGGGCATTACGGTGTGGTTGGTGTATGAAAAGGTGCGGCGGGCCTCGCGGAAGGCCTCGTCAAAGCTCATTCCCCTTTCGGTCAGCCGCAATATCAGCTCGGGAATGGCAACGGTGGGGTGGCTGTCGTTTAGCTGCACGGCAAACCTGCTGCTGAAGGGCTTGTCTTTGCATTTGCGAAGCATATCAATTATTGATGCGCTGCTGAAAAAATACTCTTGCCGCAAGCGCAGCTTTTTGCCCTGCAAGGTATCGTCGTTAGGGTAAAGCACGTCGCTCAGCCGTTCGGCCTTAAGGCGGTCGTCGGCGGCTTTTTGATATTTTTGCATATTAAACAGCTCAAAATCAAAGGGGCAATCGCTTTCGGCCTGCCACAGGCGAAGGGTGTTAACCGTTGCACCGTTTTTGCCTATAACGGGCATATCGTAGGGTACGGCGGTAACGTAGCCGTCGCCAAACTGCACCTTTACGGCATCTTGCTCTTTTCTGACCGACCAGGGGTCGCCCCACTTAAGCCAATCGTCGGCATATTCACGCTGAAAGCCATCCTCTATCTGTTGGCGGAAAAGTCCGTAGCGGTAGCGTATACCGTAGCCGTCAAGCGGTATGTCGCAATAGGCGGCCGATTCAAGATAGCAGGCGGCAAGTCGTCCCAACCCGCCGTTACCCAAAGCGGGGTCTCCGATGCGCTCAAAAATGGCGGGGTCGGCCCCGTGCTGCTCCATAAGCTGAACGAAGCGGTCAAGCAGGCCTGCGTTAAGCAGATTGGAATAAACCACCCTGCCTATAAGAAACTCGGCCGACAGATAAGCCGCGCGCTTACCCTTGCCCTGCTTGTTCCAACGCTTGGCAACCTGACCCATGGCGCCCCCCGATACCGCCGAATAAAGCTGTTTAATATCGGCAGTTTCTATTTCAACGCCGTATTTTGCCAGTTCTTCTTTTACAGATGTTTCAAATTTTATCGCCATTATTATCTCCTATCTTATCGCTGTCTTGCAAGTTGGGATGGCGCCCGTAAAGCATACTCATTTTGTAAAGCAGCTGCTGACTGTCTGAGTTGAAGGCGCCTTTTTTCATCCTCCACCGCCAATTACCCGAAGGGGTGCCGGGTGTGTTGATTCGTGCCGATGATCCAAGCCACAGCACGTCTTGCATTTGAAATACCGCCAAGCTGCAGGGCGAGGCGTAGCCGAATCTGAACAAGCTTTCTTGCAAATCACCTTTACCTCTTGCCCCCAAATAGTCGCGAACAAAGCACTTTTCCTCATCGGCAAGCCCCTCGTACCACCCCAAAAGGGTGTCGTTATCGTGGGTGCCGCCGTAAATTACGCAGTTTTCGGGCAGATTATAGGGCTGACTGTCGCTGTTTAGAACAAACTGCATAACCGACATACCCGGATATTTGGAGTAGGCCAGCAAGCGCTTGGCCACGGGATGAGGAAGCCCCAAATCCTCGGCTATAATTTGCATATCTCCGCAGGCAGAGTTAATGGCGTTTATAAAGCTTTTGCCCGGGCCCTTGCGCCACCTGCCCTTTACGGCGGTTTGGCTGCTTGCAGGGATAGACCAATAACGGGCAAGACCTATAAAGTGGTCTATTCGCAGGGCGTCAAAAAGGGTGGATGCCACCTTTATCCTCTGTCGCCACCAATAAAAATCGTCATCCCTCATTACCTCCCAACGGTAGAGAGGGTTGCCCCATCTTTGCCCCGTGGTGCTGAAGCAATCGGGAGGCACGCCCGCCACGTTAAGAGGGTTGTAGCCCTCGTCAAGCTCAAACTGATGGGGCAGCATCCACACGTCTGCACCGTCGGGCGAGACGTATATGGGCATATCACCCATCAGCTTAATGCCTATGGATTCACAGTAGCCGTGCAAAAGAGCCCAATCAGTGAAAAATCGGTATTGCAAAAATTTGTGATAGTTGCACTCGTCCTTGTATTTTTGTCCGTATTTTTTCTCTGTTTCAGGTGAATAGGCACGGTCATCCTTTGCCCAAAAGCAAAGCTCTTTGCCTTTATAATGACCCCTTATTGCCATAAATAGGGCGTAAGGGTGCAGCCAAAAGCTGTTTTCTTTTATAAATTTTTCGTATTTTTCGTCGGGCTTAAACCGAGAAAAGGCCAATCGCAAAAGCCGATCCCTTTCTCGCCTTACGGCAGCATAATTAACCCTGCCCCCTTCTTGCTGAGGCAGCTCGTCATAGGGCAACAGCCCATCCTCTGCCAGATGCTCAAGGTCGATATAAAGCTCACTGCCTGCAAACGCCGACAAGGGCTGATAAGGGCTGTCGCCCTTGCCTGCAGGACCCACGGGCAGCACCTGCCAATAGGTTTGACCGCTTTGGCGCAGCTTGAGGGCAAACTCAAAGGCATCCTTACCCAAGGTGCCTATTCCGCCCTTTGTGGGCAGGGCGCTTATTGGCATTAAAACGCCTGCTGACCTTTTTAACATACTATCACCTCTGATACGTCTGTAATATATTTTGAATTTTTACATTAAATATGCAAAAAATGATTGAAACCTATCTTAATTTATTTTAATATGTAGTAGGAGGTGTTAAAATGAAAATTGTTTTACTTGATTGCAACACAATCGTTTCAAACAACGACGTTTCCCTTGACCCCATTTGCGGGCTGGGCGATGCCGTATGCTACGATATTTTAACCCCTGAACAAATTCTTTCGGTAACAAAAGATGCCGATGCCATAATATGCAACAAAGCCAATATGACTGCCGAAATTATGGAAAATTGCCCCAACCTTAAGTTTATTGGGGTGTTTGCCACCGGCTATAACAATATAGACCTTGAGGCCGCCGACCGCCTGGGCATTACCGTTTGCAACGTGCCCGGCTATTCAACCCCCTCGGTAACCCAGCACACCATTGGACTAATGCTATCCCTTGCGGGCAGCATTTGCGCCTACGACCGTTCGGTTCATTCGGGTGATTGGTGCCGCAGCGCCGCGTTTACCTACCTAACCGAGCCCATGTGCGAGGTGCAGGGCAAAACCCTGGGTATATTCGGTTTTGGCGCCATAGGCCAATCGGTGGCAAGGGCTGCCGATGCACTTGGTATGCGGGTTATTGTGTGCACCCGCACCAAAAGGGATAACTGCCCGTACCCTCAGGTTACCAAGCAAGAGCTTTTTGCAACCTCTGATTTTATATCTATCCACTGCCCTCTCACCCCGGGAACGCGCCACCTTGTAAAGGGCGAAACCCTGGGGCTGATGAAAAAAAGCGCCTTTATTATAAACACCTCGCGAGGTGGCGTAATATGCGAACCCGACCTGATTGACGCCCTTGAAAAAGGGACCATTGCAGGCGCCGCCATTGACGTTGCCGACGTTGAGCCCATGAAAGAGGGGGACCCTTTGCTTAATGCGCCCAACCTTATAATTACCCCTCACGTTGCCTGGGCAACGCCCGAGGCAAGGCGCCGACTTATAGACATTGTTGCCGCTAATCTGCATTGCTATTTTAACGGACAAACGCAAAATTGCGTAAACCATCCCGAAAAGGGTAAGGGTGAATAAGATGTTTGAATTTAAAGAAGGCCAGTTGCGACAGCTGCAGCTGCGCTCACTTGAAATACTGAAGGATTTTAAGGCCTTTTGCGACCAACACGGGCTTACCTTCTTTTTGTGCGGCGGCGGTTGCATTGGCGCCGTCAGACACGGGGGCTTCATCCCTTGGGACGACGACGTTGACCTGTTTATGCCCCGTGCCGATTACGAGCGGCTTTATGAGCTGTGGCAAGATACCGACCGTTACGCCTTGCTGCGCACCGACGAGGGTAAATATTGCGGTCAATATATAACCACCTTTGTGGACAAGACCACCCGTTGCATTTTGAAAGAGCAACAAAATTTAACCCATATTCCCCGCGGCGTGGCCCTTGACATCATTCCTTTAGATGCCTGCCCCGACGGAAAATTAAAGCAATTTACCCAAAAGGTTAACGCCCTTTTGTTTTGCATTTACAACTATGGGGCGCCACAAAACCACGGCCGGGCGGTAAAGCTTGCCTGCAAGCTGCTGCTTGCCCTTGCCCCCACCGAAAAAGCCCGCACCAAAAGGTGGAAAAAATATCAAAAGCGAATGACCAAATATTCTATCAACCAATGCTCACAGGTGCGGGAGCTTTGCTCGGGCTTTGGATATATTAACAACCGTTTTCCAAAGGAATGGTTTGAAGGTGCCGTTATGCTGCCCTTTGAAGACACCGAAATGCCCCTGCCCAAGGGGTACGACCCCTATTTGAGATACGTTTTTGGGGATTATATGCAGCTGCCCCCCAAAGACAAGCGGCACGGCAACCACTCTTTTATTGAGCTTGAATTTTAACCCTTAGACTATTATTTTACAGCGATATTTAAATTTTATCAATACAATCGTAACTATTATTTTATACGGAGGCAAATTATGTTGGATTTTGCAATACGCGGTGGTAATGAAGGAGCAAAAATTGATATTAAGCAGACCGAAAAGGACGGCTTTTTGTATGCTGACGTATCGATAGCTTTTGCCGAAGAAGCAACCCCTGAAAAGATTTCGGTGAGTTGGCGTCTGCCTACCGTAGATTTCTTTTCGTTATGGGGGCCCTTGGTTCAAGAAGACCGCTCGTTGCCACCCAACTGGGGAAAGACAACCATAAGCTCGCGCTTGGCAGTGGGTATGCCCTTGATGCAGCTTATTTCTAAAAAAGATATTAACAGCATTTGTTTTGCATCCTCTGATGCAATTATACCCATGAATATTTCGGTTGGTGCCCGTGAAGAGGATGCGCTGACCGAATTTGTGGTTGAGCTTTTTACCGACCTGGTGGCCCCTATGAAGGAGTACAAGGCAACCTGGCGCATTGATATGCGACCCGTTCCTTATTACGACGCCCTTTACGACGTGGCTAAGTGGTGGGAAAACGACCTGGGCTATACGCCTGCCTACGTGCCCGACGCTGCCAAAATGCCTATGGATTCGCTGTGGTACAGCTTTCACCAGCAGCTTGACGTAGAATCCATTATTGAAGAGTGCCGCCTTGCAAAGCCCTTGGGTATGGACACCGTTATCATCGACGACGGCTGGCAGACCGAGGATAACAGCCGCGGTTACGCCTATTGCGGTGACTGGGAGGTTGCCCACAGCAAAATGGGCGATATGAAAGAGCTGGTTGACCGCCTGCATGAAATAGGCATTAAGGTTATGGTGTGGTACTCTGTTCCCTTTGTGGGCATTTATTCCAAAAAATACGAAGAGTTCAAAGGGATGCTGCGTAAATCCTGGCCCAATGGAACTGCGTTTTCCATCGACCCCCGGTACAAGGTTTGCCGCGACTTTCTTGTAAACACCTACGTAACCGCCGTTAAGGAGTGGGGGCTTGACGGACTTAAGCTTGACTTTATTGACTGGTTTAGAATGGATGAAGAGGGTCTTAAGCCCGATGACCGCCGCGACTTTGTGTCTTTGGAGGAGGCCATCGACTGCCTTATGATAGAGGTTAAGGAAAAGCTGACCGCCATTAACCCCGAAATTTTGATTGAGTTCCGTCAAAAATACGTTGGCCCTGCCATAAGAAAGTACGGCAATATGCTGCGCGTTACCGACTGCCCCAACGACGCCCTTTTTAATCGCCGCGGTATTATTGACCTGCGCTTTACCTCGGGCAACACGGCGGTGCACTCTGATATGCTTATGTGGCACGAAAACGAAAAGGTAGAAGTGGCAGCGTTGCAGATTGCATCTATCATTTACGGCGTGCCTCAGGTATCGGTTAAGCTGAGCGAAATGCCCGAAAGTCACCTTCAAATGGTGCGCTTTTACTTGGATTTTTGGCGCAAAAACCGCAAGGTGCTGCTTGACGGCAAACTGACCGCCACCGAGCCCTGGGCTACTTACAGCCAGGCCTGTGCTACCCTGGGCGAGGAAGAGATTGTTTCTGCCTATGCCGACCGAGTTGTTGAGTGCAAGGTAGCCAACACCACCGCCCTTAACTGCACCTGCAGCGAAAGTCTTATTATCAAGGGCGGCAAGGGCAGGCGCTACACCGTTGTTGACTGCATGGGCAACAAGGTGGGCGAGGGCCACATTGATGCCGATTTGATTGAAATTGACGTTCCTATGTCAGGTATATTAACCGCTAAATAAGTTGGAGTTGTTATTATGTTTGATTTTAAAATTACAGGCGGCAACGAGGGCGCAAAATACAACCTTACCCAAACCCAAAAGGACGGATTTTTGTATATTGACGTACACGTTACGCTGCCGCAAACCATATCTCCCGCCTGCACTAAAATTGCGTGGAGTATGCCCACAGTTAACAGCTTTTCGGTGTGGGGTCCCCTTTTAAGAGACGACCGCTCACTTTCTCCCATGTGGAAAAAGCGCACCTCGTATTCCCGTTTGGCTGAAGGTTTGCCCATTTTGCAGCTTGTTTCAAAAACCGATACCAACACCCTTTGCTTTGCTTCGTCCGATACCACTATTCCTATGAGCGTCGGTGTTGGCACCCGTTCTACCGGTGCATTTATTGATTTTGAGGTTAATCTTTTTACCTCTTTGGTGGCCCCCATAAGTGAGTACAAGGCCGTTTGGCGAATAGATTTGCGCCCCATTCCCTACTATGACGCTATATACGATGCCGTTAAGTGGTGGGAAGAGGATTACGGGCTTAAGCCCGCCTACGTGCCCGATGCCGCCAAAATGCCCGTTGATTCTTTGTGGTATAGCTTTAACCAAGCCCTTAACGCCGACGCCATTGTTGAAGAGTGCCGCCTTGCAAAGCCCTTGGGTATGGACACTGTTATTATAGACGACGGCTGGCAGACCGAGGATAACAGCGGCGGCTACGGCTATTGCGGTGATTGGAAGGTTGCCCACAGTAAAATGGGTGATATGAAAAAGCTGGTTGACCGCCTGCACGAAACAGGCATTAAGGTTATGCTGTGGTACTCTATCCCCTTTGTAGGCATTTATTCTGAAAAGTTTGAGCAATTTAAAGGCAAGTTCCTTAACCCCTGGTACGACAAAACCGCCTATGCTCTTGACCCCCGCTATAAGGACGTGCGGGATTATCTTGTAAACATATACGTTACCGCTGTTAAAGAGTGGGGACTTGACGGACTTAAACTTGACTTTATTGACTTTTTTAAATTAAATGAAGAGGCAATTAAGCCCGATGACCGCCGCGACTTTATCTCTTTGGAAGAGGCAGTTGATTGCCTTATGACCGAGATAAACGACAAGCTGACCGCCATTAACCCCGACGTTTTGATTGAGTTCCGTCAAAGCTACATTGGCCCCCACATCAAAAAGTACGGCAATATGCTGCGCGTTAACGATTGCCCCGGCGACCCCATCTTTAACCGCCGCGGTGTTATTGACCTGCGCTTTACCTCGGGCAACACGGCGGTGCACTCTGATATGACCACCTGGAGCCCCGAAGAGCCCGTAGAAGTGGCCGCCCTGCAAATTGCATCGGTAATTTACGGCGTGCCTCAAATATCGGTAAAGCTGAAAGAAATGCCTCAAGAGCATCATAAGATGATTTGCCACTATCTCGGTTTTTGGCGCAACAACCGCAAGGTGCTGCTTGACGGCAAGCTGACCGCCACCGAGCCCTGGGCAGATTTTAGCCAGGCCTGCGCTACCCTGGGCGAGGAAGAGATTGTATCTGCCTATGCCGACCGCGTTGTTGAGTGCAAGGTGGCCAACACCACCGCCATTAACTGCACCGCCGCCCCCAACTTGATTATTAAAGGAGGCAAGGGCAGGCGCTACACCGTTGTTGACTGTATGGGTAACAAGGTGGGCGAGGGCCAAATTGAAAGCGACCTTGCCGAAATTGCCATTCCCCTTTGTGGTATATTTACCGCCAAATAATGAAAAAAGCACCGCCAATTCATTTTGGCGGTGCTTATATATTAAAGGGGCCTATCGGCAATTTTAAAGACAACAACATTATTGCCACCGATATTAAAGGGTACCCGTTGTTTGCCCCTGATACATTCTATGCAAAGGAGCGTTATAGGTGATTAGATAACCCTTACGGTGTAGCCCACCTCTTTGCTTTCGCCCGGGGCAAGAATAACGGCGTAGGGCTTGTCGGCAAAGTTGCCCGTTTCGTTCTCGTAGGCGGGCAGACCGTTCCAGGGCTCAAGACAAATATAGGGCGAGCCCTCTTTATAGGCAGTCCAAACTGCCAAAGCTCCGAAATCCCTTATATCCATTTCAACGCCGTGGCCGTCTTGCTTGTTTACAAGGCGCACGGTGGGCGATTTGGGGTTAAGCACCAAAAAGGCGTCGTTGGCAAAATCGGAATAAAAAAGGTCAAACCTTGCCTCCATTTTTCGGGGGTCTATGCAATCGTCAGACATGGTGCCCTTTTCGTTTACGCGATAAAGGGGGGCGCCCTCATCCAAAGGCATTTCAAGCTGCCAATTTTCTATATTGCCCGTGCAAAAGCCGGGGTGACCGCCAATGCAATAGGGCATGGGGCGGCTGTCTAAATTGGTTACCTTAAAGGAAGAGGTAAAGCCCGTTTCTTCTATTTTATGGGTAACGGTTACCTTGAACTTGTAGGGGTACTGGGTAAGGGTTTCTTCATTATGCTGCACCGACAGAGTGATTTCATCCTCTTTAACTCGGTCAAGAGTAAACTCCATAAACCTGATAAAGCCGTGCTTGCCTGCAGAATAGGGCTTGCCCTCGAAAAGCACGGTGCCCTCTTTCAATCCGCTGCAAAAAGGAAAAAGCAAGGGGGCGTGACTTGCCCAAAAGGCACTGTCGCCCGTCCACAAAATATCTTTTCCGTCAACGCTGTATGCCGTCAGCTCGCCACCGCGCAAAGCAACCTCTGCACGGGCAGAGCCCTTTGAAAGCTTATACATAAAAAATCCTCCCGAATTTTGTTTAAATTCATTGTACCACACCCATTTATTCAATTCAAGTGTGTTGATTTTTTTGATGAAATAGTGTATAATACAAATTGCTAATTTATAAAAAAGGCGGAGATTTTATGGATTTTTCAATATCTCACAAATTGACCCGCGTGGCGCAGGGTGCTGCTCGCATCATCCTTGACGCAAAACGTAATATGTCGGTAGATTCTAAAGAGGGTCACGGCAACTACGTAACCGAATATGATATTAAGGTGCAAAAATATATTAAAAGCCACCTGGCAGAGCTTTATCCCGACGCCAAGTTTATTGGCGAAGAGGATACGGAAAAATCCGAGCTGCCTATGGGTGAGTGCTTTATCGTTGACCCCATTGACGGCACCACCAATTTTATATATGACTTTAAAACAAGCGCAATTTCTATTGCCCTGCTTAAAGACCGCCAAGTTGTGGCAGGGGTGATTTGTCAGCCCTATCTTAACGAGTATTTTACCGCCGAGCTGGGCAAGGGTGCCAAGCTGAACGGTCAGCTTATAAAGGCGTCAACCGCTCCGTTTGAGCAGTGCCTGGTGCTTTTCGGCACATCGCCCTACAACAGCGAATTGGCCGAGAAAACCCTTTGCATTGCCACCGAATGCCTGAAATCCTGCAAGGATTTGCGGCGCTCGGGCTCTGCCGCCACCGATATGGCGTGGATTGCCTCCGGTCGCGCCGACCTGTTTTACGAGCTTTCTCTTTCACCTTGGGATTTTGCCGCCGGCTCTCTTATCTGCCAAGAGGCAGGAGCAAAAGTTGTGCAGCTTGACGGCTCACCTTTGGATTTTAGCAAAAAATGCGGTGTTGTGGCAGGCAGTGCCGACGCCGTTGACGAGTTTTTAAAGCGTTTTCATGATTAAAGCAAGTGATTATTGGCAGCACCTTTTCGGCTGCAAGGTTTACCGTCTTTCGGTTCAGGGCGGCACCACCTGCCCCAACCGTGACGGCACCTGCGGCGTGGGAGGGTGCTCTTTTTGTGCAGAAGGGTCGGGCAGCTTTGCCACCTGCGAAGGAGATATAAACCAACAGCTTGACGAGGCAAAGGCCAAGGTTATAGCCAAGTGCCGCCAAGGCAAATTTTTGCCCTATTTTCAGTCCTTCACCGCCACCCACGGCGATACCGACCCGCTTTTTAACCGCATAAAGATTGCCTTAAGCCGCGAGGACTGTGTTGGCGTTGCCATTGCAACACGACCCGACTGCTTGCCCGACGACCTTATAAGCAGACTTGCCGACCTTAACAAAATTAAGCCCATTTGGGTTGAGCTGGGGCTGCAAACCGCCGATGACGAGGTTGCAAAAAGCTTTAACCGAGGATATTGCACCCAAGTTTATATTGATGCCTGCGGCCGCCTTAAAAAGGCGGGGCTGAAAATTATAACCCATATGATAATAGGTTTGCCCAACCAAAGC
>JAZQSG010000028.1:0-2563 GCA_045630025.1 Acutalibacteraceae bacterium | reverse complement strand
TGCACCCCCACCGCAACGGCGGTGGACAACACGGTGGGATGGAACAAGAAATTACCCTTGGTCAAGAACGCAAAAAACTCCGACAGCGTCGTTTTGCTCGCGCTCTCCCCGGCCACCTGCACCGTGCCGATGCTGTGGAAGAACAGCAGGAGCAACGCCGCCATACCCAGATACAGCAGCGCTAACAGCAGTTGCAGGCACACCTGTTTGATGGCCGCCGTGTTGATGGGCTTGCGCTCACGGGGCGGCTTTTGGACGGGGGTGGGGCGAGGGGTTACCGGCGGCGTCTTTGGGGCCGCGACGGGAACGGGTCGGGCGAAAGATTGCAGATCTTTGCCGCATTTTCCGCAGAATTTTCCGCCGTCGGCGTTGTTATTACCGCAAAAAGGACAGAACATAGCAAAACCTCCTTTTCAGTACTCTAACTATACCGCTTTTGGCAAAAAATAACAAGGTGAAAAGTATATGAATTTACCGCCGATGATACAGCAAAAACGCCGAATTTTCCCGCGATGTAAAAAAAGAGTCATAACGATTCTATTAAGAATCGTTATGACTCAAGAAGATTGCTGAAATATTGAAATTGTAAATGATTTGTGGTATAATTTTATAAAATCAAACTACTGCAAGGTGGTGTTGTAATGAGTTATATAATTCGCGGATTAACATTTTTACTGATACCGATTATTGTAAGCGGCGTTCTTGGATTTTTAAGGCAACCTAAACAAGCAGAGGATGGCAAGGTTTATTTGCCTAAATTTTTAGCGATATTAGGAGCTATTGCTTCTGCTATTTTCCTAATCCCTGCCATTATTACTGCTTTTTCAGACGAGCCATTGTGGGTACCTATTCTTTCTCTCTTGTTATCATCGCTCGGTGCAACCTTAATTATTGCTTTTGTGAATTGCAGAATCACTTACGACCAAGACGGATTTATTCACAAGAGTTTTTTCGGCATAAAAAGAAGATTCACTTATGAGCAAGTCACTGCAATCAAAGAAAATATGCATGAGAAATTTCTTTATGTAGGCAAGAGAAGACTAATGGTTGACGAATTCTCAATAGGTGGAGATGACTTCATTAAACTTGTTAAGAAAAAATATCGGACCATGCACGACGGGAAAAGCCTTCCTAAAATATATAAAACAAAGCACGACATATTTAACGGGAATGTTCAGGATGCTGGCGGCTTTTTATTTGCTTATATTTTAGTAGGTGTTATTGCTGTCGGTTTTTTAATCTTTGCGGTTTATTCCACTTATGCACCAAGCACACCGAATAACACAATAGAACAAACAATCAGTTTTGTATCCTATGAGAAAAACGAAGAAGAAATTATCCTAACTTCTTCAGATAATCAAATATTTAAAATTCGTTTTATCGACGAACAGTTTAAAGCAAAGGATATACAGACTCTTTGCGACGGCAAAACAGTTGTAACCACATATTCTACCGAGGTTACTCCGAAATATGAAGAAAGTTATTATTCATTAAAAGCAGTTAATTACAATGATGATTACTTTTTAAGCTTTGATGAAACAAATAGGTTACATAGACAAGAATATACATTGCTTGTTATTATTGCAGCGGTTATGTGTCTTGCTTGGGGTGCACTTGTTGCTTTTTCTATCATAATTGGTAGAAATCCCAAAAGATTTAGCAAGCGAGTTATACGACTGTTTTTTAAAGATGGATATGTAAAATATTAATTTGCACCAAGTTCGCACCAAGATAGATTTTGAGGCAAAAAGAAAACCCCGAAAACCGTGATGGTTTCGGGGTTTTGTTGTCTTTGAAATAATTGCCCTCGGGGCTGTGATTATCTCTTGGAGAACTGAGGTGCACGACGAGCCGGGGCGCCACAGTTGGCACAGACCGCTAACCTCGTTGCGCCCCTACGAAATACGGCTTGCGCCGTATTTCCCACACAAGTGCCGATACATCCGGCCGCCCGCATAAAAAAACAACCACACCAAAAGGTGTGGGTGTTTTGCATAACCAATAAGGTTGTTCGCTCTTCGTAGAATCAGCGCTTGCTGAACTGGGGAGCGCGGCGGGCGGCCTTCAGACCGTACTTCTTACGCTCCTTCATACGAGGATCGCGGGTCAGGAAACCGGCCTTCTTCAGGGCAGAACGCAGGTTCTCGCTGTCATACTGCAGCAGAGCGCGGGCAACGCCGTGACGGATGGCGCCGGCCTGGCCGGTCACACCGCCGCCGGCAACGCGGCACTCGATGTCGAACTTCTCGGTCAGCTCGGTCAGAGCCAGGGGCTGACGGACGATCAGCTTCAGGGTCTCCAGGCCGAAATAATCGTCGATATCACGGCCGTTGATGGTCACCTTGCCGGTGCCCTCGTACAGGCGAACGCGCGCCACAGAGGACTTACGGCGACCGGTACCATAGAAGAAAGGTCTCTTATTGTAATCCATAGTCGTTTGTCCTCCTTAATTAAAACTCGTACACTTCGGGCTTCTGGCTGGCATGGGGATGCTCAGCGCCGGCGAAGCAGTGCAGACGGGTCTCAGCCTTGCGGCCGATGGTGGTGTTGGGGATCATGCCGC
>JAZQSG010000027.1:0-3280 GCA_045630025.1 Acutalibacteraceae bacterium | reverse complement strand
GGTAAGGGTAAAACGGAAGTTTTTGTTGTGCTCTTTTTCAATTGAACGGGCGTAGGCAACAAGCTGCTTAACCACGTCAAAATTCATAAGGGGCTCGCCGCCGAAAAAGTCAACCTCGAGATTACGACGGGTGCCCGAATTGGCAACAAGAAAATCGAGGGCTTGCTTGCCAACCTCAAAGCTCATAAGGGCTCGCTCGCCGTGATATTTGCCCTGGCTGGCAAAGCAATATGAACAGTTAAGATTGCAAGAGTGGGCTATGTGCAGGCAGAGGGCCTTAACTACACCCGCCGTCTTTTTCTTAAGGGTGTCGGCCATGGGCTCAAAGGTGTCGGGAGTGAAAAGCTTGCCCATATTTTTAAGCTGGGTTACCTGCTCGTAGCACTCGGCAATATCTTCTTTGGTGACTCCCTCTACCCCGTCGTATTTGGTTTGCAGGGCAGAAATTATATCTTCCTTGGCATCTTGCTCGTAGCGCTCAATAATATCGTAGGCCACGTCGTCAACGGCGTGCACAGAGCCCGAGCATATATCAAGAACGATATTGTAGCCGCCCAGTTTATATTGGTGAATCATAACATACCTCTTTTATGAAAAAATGCCGCCACTTATTTGTTGGCGGCATTTTTACTTTTTAGTTAATTACTTCTGCTCGGCAGTCTTTTCGCACTGCTGATTTGCAATGCCGCAGCTGGTCTTGCAAGCGGACTGGCAAGAAGTCTGGCACTCGCCACAGCCGCCCTTTTTAGCGCTTTCGCAAAGATCGCGAGTTTCGATAGTCTTGATGTGTTTCATATTGTTCAACCTCCATATCTAACTGAAATGAGTATAGCACAGCTTACCAAAAAAGTCAATAAGCAACGGGGCTTAATCGTCTATCGATTTGTCGGTTGCAGCGGCAAAAATAGCGTTAACCTCGTCGGCAGGAGCTTTGGTTGCAAGAGTTACTGCAACGGCAGCGATAAGACCTGCTATAAAGCCGGGCAAAATTTCGTAAACGCCGGTTGCACCAAACACAGGTGCCTTAACGATGGTGTTGGTGCAAAGCAGCAACCAAGCAATATCAACAACGGCGCCAACGATAATGCCGCTAACGGCACCTGCATAGTTAAAGCGGCGCCAGAAGAGAGACAGAATAACAACGGGACCAAAGGCAGCACCAAACAGACCCCAGGCATTTTCAACCATAGACATAATGCTGTTCGCCCAGCTGTTGGCGTTGTTGATGCCAGATGCGGCAATGAAGAAGGCAACAACAGAAACGATTACAACAACCAAACGGCCAATCCAAAGCATTTCTTTGTCGGTTGCCTTGTTTTTGCGAATCAAGGGCTTGTAAAGGTCGCTCGTAAAGGATGAAGATGCTACAAGCAGCTGTGAGTCGGCGGTGGACATTGCGGCGGCAACGATGGCGGCCAGCAACAATCCTGCAACGAAGCCGGGGAATATCTTTTCAACAACGTGGATGAAGATGTTTTGCTGATTGCCTGCGGGCAACAATGCTTCTGCCAAAGAGCTGCCGTCAGCAAAAAGATAATTGCGTCCGATGATTGCCATTGCGGCAGCGGCACCCAAGGTGATAACTACCCATACGATAGCAACTGTGGCTGACTTTTTAATCATAGAGGGCTTTTCGATAGCCATAAAGCGAACGATGATGTGAGGCATACCGAAATAGCCAAGGCCCCAAGAGAGGCCCGTAACAATATCTTGCCAAGAAGCGGCAAAGGGGTCGGTGCCGAAAGCGGCAACGCCCTGGGCAAAAGCGCCGGTAAACTGAGCGTCGGACTTGCCGCCCATCATAACGATCGGCACGGCAAGAAGGGCAATCAGCATCAAAAGGCCCTGGAAGAAGTCGGTCCAGCAAACGGCCTTGTAACCGCCAAGGAAGGTGTAGATAAGAATAAGCAATGCAAAAATTGCCATTGCCAGCATCTCTTTACCTGCAAACCAAGGAATTACGGCAACCATAACGTTTTTACCTGCAACGAAGGCAGAAGACACGTAAACGGTAAAGCTGATAAGGAATATAACAGCGCAAACAATTTTAAGTACGGGGCTTGAGGAAGCGAAACGGTTGGTCAGATACTGAGGCATGGTGATAGAATCCCCCGATGCCTTTGAAAAGCGGCGCAAACGCTTTGCCACAAAAATCCAGTTAGCGGCGGTACCCAGCGCAAGACCGATACCAATCCACACCTTGCCCATACCAAAGGCAAGAATGCTGCCGGGGAAGCCCATAAGCAGCCAGCCCGACATATCGGATGCCTGGGCGCTCATTGCAGTTACCCACGGGCCCATAGAGCGGCCACCTAAAAAATATTCTTTTTCGCCATCATCTTTGGAGCGCAGGAAAAAGAAAATTCCTATGCCCAACATAAGAGCGAAATATAATATAAAAGCTAAAAGTGCCATTATATTACTCCTCCTTTTGTGCATTAAAGTGCTAAATTACATTAAGTATATCACACCTTTTACACAAATGCAACTTTATTTTGCTCTTTTTCTTGGGGGACGGGCGTTATTTCTGTCTAACTGACGGTAGTCAAACTGAGGAGGTACCTTTGCGGTGGTGCGGTCAAACTGCTCGCCCTTTTTTTCTGCCTTAAGCTGCAACAAATCAAGATACAGCTCGGTAACAAGGCGCTCACCCTCGCGGACGTCGGGCAGCACAAGCCCACCGTTGGCATTGAAAAGCTCTTCTGCCTTGGCAATGTTGCCAAGACGGATATTGGCCTTGAGAATGTATATTTTAACTCTGCCTACCTCTCGCACCTTTTCGGGCATTTGCTCGGCAAGGGCAAGGGCCTCGGTGTTTAATTGGGCATCGGTCATAAGCTCGATCGCCTCTTTTGCCAAAGAGATATCGTCTATCTTCATTCGGTAGGCCTGCTCGCACAGCTCGGCGGCGCCTGCCAAATCATTTTGCTGACGCTTAACGTGAGCAAGGCCGTAAAGAGCCCAGGGCGATTGGCACAGCTGATAGGAACGTTCAAGATAGCCCTTTGCCTCGTCAAGTCGGTTGCTGATAAAGCTTATCATTCCAAGCTGTAAATAAGCGTACCAGTTGTTGGCGTCGGCCCCCTTTATTGCCTCTTCAAGCAGGGCGGTCCATCGCTCCTGCAGCATCCAAGAGGCAGGTGCCTCGTTGGGCTCGTGCTGACCGATGGTGCCATTGTTAAGCAAGGATATCCACGCCGCCTGCTCGTCGTCGGTAACGCCAAAATCAAGATGGGCGGCCATTGTGCGGCGGCCTTCCTTTTGACGAAGCATATTTTCA
>JAZQSG010000026.1:0-4673 GCA_045630025.1 Acutalibacteraceae bacterium | reverse complement strand
CGTTTAAATTTAGCTTAGCAAAAGTATCAAGTTCATTTTTAGGTGACCACATAGGATAATCGGTACCAAAAAGCACCTTTTCTGCACCATATCGCTCAATAATCTCTTTAGCTTTATCTAACGAAAGATAATAAAAGCTTGACGAACAATCGACGTAAAGATTTGGTTTATCAGCCAACTGCTTTGATGCCTCGTCCCAAATTGACCAACCGCCCAAGTGTGCACCTATTACAGTCAAATTCTTATAAATATCAAGCACAGGAATCAGTCTGTTAGGATTTGAATAGTCATATCGATTATCACCTGTGTGCATTAAAATAGGCAACCCGTTTTCTTCACAAAGTTCGTATATTTTAAGGCAGCGGTAATCATCAATTTTAAAGGCCTGAATATCAGGATGAAGTTTTACGCCCTTTAGGCCTAAATCCATCAAATACTTAACGTCTTCTGCAAGGGTTTCACTATCGGGATGAAGTGTACCCAAACCAATAAGCTTATCTTTGTTTTGAGAAACCTCGTTTGCAATAAATTCGTTGATGCTTTTAACCTGTTTTGGAGTTGTTGCAACCGATTGCACAATAAAAGCATCTACCCCTGCAGCATCACCGTTTTGTATTAAATCAGAAACGGTACCTCTGCATGCTGATTTTACATCGTAAAATCTATCGGTAGCAGGAACTGCTTTATCTACAATCTTATCAGGGTATATATGACAATGGGCATCAATTACTTTATAACCGTTATACGACATAATATCACCGATTTAAGCTTTCTTTAGGCCTAACTTTTCAACAGCATCCTCACGCATTTTATACTTAAGGATTTTGCCTGCAGCATTCATCGGGAACTTATCTACGAAATCAATATAGCGAGGAACCTTATGTCTTGCCATATGAGCTGTAATATACTCGCGCATTTCGGCTTCGGTCATTGTCT
Organism: Acutalibacteraceae bacterium; assembly: GCA_045630025.1. Classification (GTDB taxonomy): domain Bacteria; phylum Bacillota; class Clostridia; order Oscillospirales; family Acutalibacteraceae; genus RGIG2206. Next base: position 3,737 of record JAZQSG010000026.1, on the reverse strand, counting down.
CGCCATCCTTAAGAATAATGCAGGCCATAATTTCTTCGCCGTATTTTTCATCAGGGACACCGATAACTTGAACGTCGCTAACCTTATCGCAGGTATAAATAAACTCTTCGATTTCTTTAGGATAAATATTTTCACCGCCGCGAATAATCATATCCTTCAGTCGGCCGGTTATACGATAGTTTCCATCAGCATTACGGCAAGCAAGGTCACCGGTATGCAACCATCCATCACTATCAATGGCGTCTGCGGTTGCTTTAGGCATTTTATAATAACCCTTCATTATATTGTAACCGCGAGCAACAAACTCTCCGTTTTCGCCATCGGGGCAATCTTCGCCTGTTTCGGGGTTAATAATTTTGCACTCAACGTTAGCAAAAGCGCTGCCAACAGTTTCGGTACGAACCTCAACACTATCAAAATAGCTGCTCATTGTGCATCCGGGGCTTGCTTCTGTTTGACCGTAAACAGAAACAATTTCTTTCATATTCATAACCTCGGTAGCTTTTTTCATAAGGTCAGCAGGACAGTTAGAGCCGGCCATGATTCCAACACGAACGTGTGAAAAATCGGTTTTAGCAAAATCGGGATGCTCCATCATAGCAATAAACATTGTAGGAACACCGTTAAAAGCAGTAATATGCTCGTTATTAACGCAAGCCAAAGCGGGCTTTGGTGAAAAATACGGCAACGGATACATAGTAGTTCCGTGGGTCATAGATGACGTCATAGAAAGCACCATACCAAAGCAATGGAACATGGGCACTTGAATCATCATACGGTCAGCAGTGGATAAATCCATTCTATCTCCAATATATTTACCATTGTTAACAACGTTATAATGAGTTAACATAACACCCTTAGGGAAGCCGGTTGTGCCGGAGGTGTATTGCATATTGCAAACATCATCCTTATCAACTGCGGCTGCCATACGATATACCTGCTCAACAGGAACGTTTGATGCTCTGCTGCAAGCAGATTCCCAGGTTTGACATCCCTTTTGCTCGTAACCAACGGTAATAACGTTTCTAAGGAAAGGCAGTTTGCGAGCATGCAATGTTTCGCCCGATTTCATTGAGTTAAGTTCGGGACAAAGCTCTGCAATAATCTCTCCGTATTTGCAATCCTTTGCGCCCTCGGTCATAACCAAAGTGTGAGTATCGGATTGGCGCAACAAATATTCAATTTCATGAATCTTATATGCAGTATTAACAGTAACAAGAACTGCACCGATTTTTACGGTTGCCCAAAAAGTTATATACCATTGAGGAACGTTTGAAGCCCAAACGGCAACGTGTGTGCCTGCTTTTACGCCCATATCAATCAATGCACGGGCAAAATTATCAACGTCATCTCTAAACTCAGAATAAGTACGAGTATAATCAAGAGTTGTGTATTTAAAGGCGTACTGATCAGGATACTCCTCTACCAATCTATCCAGTACCTGCGAAAAAGTAAGGTCAATAAGACGGTCCTTTTCCCAAATAAAGCTGCCGGTATGTGCACGATTGTAATACAAAACCTTATTGCTGCGAGAAGTGTCACCAAACTGCTTCATAAAGTTTACGTATTGAGAGAATATAATCTCCATATCATCGAGCTCGGGGCACCATTCGGGATTCCAAACAAGGGAAATAAACCCGTCATAATTAACCGAGCGCAAAGCCAACAGCATATCCTCAATAGGCAGTTCACCCTCGCCTACCAAGCAGTACTCAACGCCTTCATCGGTTTTAGCTGCATCGGTTAAATGAACGTGGCGAACGTAAGCACCCAAATTATTAATTACTTTTTCGGGCAATTCACCTGTTGAAAAATATGCAGCAGAAAAATTCCATAACGCCGCAATATTATCGCAAGCAAAATAATCAAGGGTATCTCTTAATGTTGCAGAATCTGCAAAAAGTCCAGCTGTTTCAAGTAAAACAGTTACGTTTTTGCTTTTTGCATTCTCAATAACAGAATTAATAACATTTTTAACGTTATCAATAGCAGCGTTTACGTCATCAGCTGTCTCTGCTCTTACACGAACATTGGGAATATTAAGATTTGATGCAATTTCAATGCATTTATTAATTTCTGCAATAGATTCAGCAGCAACGGCATTATCGCCGATATTAATAATAGAATCTATACAAGGAAGTGACAAATTCTTTTCATAAAGACTGCGCAGGGTCGAAGCGCAAGCATAACCGTGAAAAGCGCCGTTCTTTTCGCAAAACAAACGATTTTCAATGTTATGAAGTTCAACACCGTCAAATTTAAGATCATATGCTATATCGCAAAATTCTTCAAAAGAACTATCATGCCAACCTTTTGTAGAAAATGATAATTTCACGAAAATTATACCTCCTCATAAACGATTTTGTTTACGGCATTAATATAAGCACGGATGCTAGCTCCGATTATATCAGTAGAAATGCCGTTACCGGAATAAAGCTTTCCGTTAGCGCGCAATTTAACAATGGCAGAACCCATAGCTTCACGGCCTTCGGTAATTGACTGAATCTGAAAATCGTCAAGCTCATAATAATGGCCGATTACTTGACCAATAGCAACAAACGCTGCATCAACAGGACCGTCGCCAATGCTGAAACCATGCATCTCTTTGCCGTCTTTCTCAACGGTAATTTGAGCAGTTGCAGGAATAGTGTTTCCGTTATTTATAACGTAGCTTATAAGCTTATAGGTTGCAGGCACCTGCAATGCAACGCTTGCAACAATGGCATCAAGTTCTTTAGCGCCAACACTCTTTTTAGAGACAACACGCAAAAACTCTTCATAAACCTTTGCTTGATCATCTTCATTAAGGTCATATCCCAGTTTTGAAACTGCACTGATAACAGATGCTTGATCATCGTTAGAATCAAGCATAATACCCTCAACGTTGGGAGTTAGAGCAGTTACAACGGTTTTATTAACCTTTGCATTATCTGTAACCCAAGTAATTTGCTTAATAATTCTATTCAACTGAGTAAAGCACAGCTCGGTAGTAAAGCCATAGTTTTCACCACAATTTTTAACCATAGACGCAAAGGTTTCCAAAGAAACGTTTTCGTTACAAACTGAGGTTTTTACATACTTTGCGCCGGCTTTAACCGAAAGTATTGCCTGAGCGCCTGCAAATCCGTTTTTATTTTCGCAGAAAACGCCGATATTTGCAGAAAATTCAGATGAAATTTTTGTTATAAACTCTGCAAAGTCATCAGGCAGCATCTGGCCTGCATTATCACAAACAGTAATTAAGGTTGCGCCGTTTTCAATAGCTGCATTAATTGCATCTGACAAAAAGTCAGCTTCTGCACGGGTAGCATCCAAAGCACAAAACTCAACGTCTGCACACTTTTCTTTAGCAAATTTAACTGCAGATTTAATAAACTCAAGCATTTTAGGCGCTTTTTTGTGACAGGTATACTCCATACCTACGGGAGAAACAGGCAATTCAATTCTAATGCGAGATTTTTTGGCATTAACCAAAGCGGCCGCAGCGTTTTCTATGCTTTCATTGGTGCCGGAAACCGCAACGGAAATAACTGCATTTTTAACAAAGGAAGATACTGTCTTAATGAACAATATATCACTCTTTGCGTTGGATATTTCTGCAATTTCAATAGTGTCAACGTTTAGTTTTTCAAGTTGACGAGCAATTTCAATTTTTTCTTTAAAATTGTATCCTCCATAGCAAAGCGTAGTGTCTGCAATTTTAATGTTGTTCATAATAAATACTCCTTAACGTATAA
>JAZQSG010000025.1:0-12706 GCA_045630025.1 Acutalibacteraceae bacterium | reverse complement strand
GCATCATCTCGTTGCTGTTAAACCCTTCAACGGGGATAGTATAGGTGCCGTTATCGCCCGAAAGAATTACGTCAAGCTTATATCCCTTATAGGAGGGAGCAGCGCCCTTGTTTTCCCAATAAAACTTGATATTGAACTCGTTGCCGATTTTTTCATTCACATCTACGGCGTAAAGGAAATACCAATAGCCCAGATGATTGGCCATTATTATGGCCAACTCGGAGTTTTCTGCCAACCACTCACGGGGCTCGCAGTGAAATCCCGCATAGGTGGCGTGGCTGCCTTGAACAGAGGCCAAGAAGGGCCACCCCTCACGATACCAACCCGATTTTCGCAATGCAGGAAAGTATTCAAGCTCAAGAATGGTGGGGAATTTGCGCCAGGCACGGTCAAAAATCTCTTCCGAACGAAGAGTGTTATAACCAAAACGCTCGGCAAACCATTCAACGCTTACGCCGTCATCGCGGATTGTAACGCCGTTATCAATGATATAATTAAGCAGGTCTTGCTTTTCTTCTATTGTGCCGCTTTCACGGCTGCCAATTATATCGTCACTAATAACAAGCTGGGTATGCTTGTAGTGCTTAAGATAAATATCAATATGCTTTTTGATAACCTCTATGGGCCAATCTTTGTGAGACGACGAGCAACAGTGACCCTCTCCCCAATCGCCATAGCTGCCGATATCGGCATAAATTATCTCTTCACGGGCATCGTAACGCTCGGCAAAAGCGCGATGAAAATTATCAAGCTTTTCAAGAAAAATCGGGTCGCCATACTCGGGCTCTACCGAGCCGTTTGCCATAAGGGTGTATTTTGCACCTGCATCGAACACCCACTTAGGCGTTGCATAGCCGTCAAGCTGAAGCCCCATCTCTTTGCAAGAAATGCGAAAAGATATCTTTTTGCCTGCGGCAACCCAAGGATCAATAATTTTATCGATAATCTGCCAATTAAACTTGCCCTCTTCGGGTTCAAGATAACCCCATGCCAAACGCAAATAGGCGTGGTCCATCATAGGAAAATCTTCAAGTGTGTCATTATTGTCATAATGGGCACACATGCTGTTAATACTGTTGTCGTAATAATGGGCATACCATCCCTTATCGGGATTGTTGCACAGTTTATCTTCGTTATAACGACTTTTTAACTTAAGCATTTATAACAACACCTTTTAGATTATCTCAACGTTGGTTACATAGTAGCTGCCGTCGGCATTACGATATTCATCCTGCATACCAAGCTCGATAGTGCGGTTAGCATCGTTATGCATACGCACGCTAAGCTTATAGGCACCCTTGGGGGCATCGGTTTTAAGATCGAAATCGCGAACGGTTATGGTGTGGGGCATCATCTCGTTGCTATCAAAAGCATCAACGGGGATGGTATAGGTGCCGTTATCGCCGGAAAGAATTACGTCAAGCTTGTAGCCCTTATAGGAAGGTGCGGCACCCTTGTTTTCCCAATAGAACTTGACGTTAAACTCGTTGCCGATTTTTTCCTTTACGTCTACACCGTAAAGGAAGTACCAATATCCAAGATGATTGGCCATCATAATTGCAAGCTCGGGATTTTCGGCAAGCCATTTGCGGGGCTCACCGTGGAAGCCGGCATAGGTGGCGTGGCTGCCCTGAACAGAGGCCAAGAAGGGCCATCCCTCAAGATACCAGCCCGATTTGATGGTGTGATCGTAATGTTCAAGCTCAAGAATGGTGGGGAATTTGCGCCAAGCACGGTCGTAAATCTCTTCAGAACGAAGGGTGTTAAAGCCAAAGCGCTCGGCAAACCAAGTTACGCTGATGCCATCATCGCGAATGGTAATACCGTTATCAATGATATAATTAAGGATTTCTTGTTTTTCTTCACGGGTGCCGGTATCACGGCTGCCAACAACGTCGTCACTGATAACAAGCTGGGTGTGCTTATAGTTGTTTACGTGAATATCGATGTGCTTTTTGATAACCTCAACGGGCCAATCCTTACGAGATGACGAGCAGCAATGGAACTCGCCCCAGTCGCCGTAGCTGCCAAGGTCAATATAAACCACCTCGTCACGTCCGTCGTAACGCTCGGCAAATGCGCGGTGGAAATTGTTAAGCTTTTCAAGGAAGATGGGATCGCCATATTCGGGCTCGATGGTGCCGTTGGACATTACGGTGTATTTTGCACCCGCATCAAATACCCACTTGGGAGTTGCATAGCCGTCAAGCTGCATACTTGTTTCTTTGCAGGACACGCGGAAGGATACACGCTTGCCCGCTGCAACCCAAGGATCGATTATCTGATCAAGAAGCTGCCAATTAAACTCGCCCTCTTTGGGTTCAAGATAGCCCCATGCCACGCGCAAATAGGCGTGGTCCATCATAGGAAAGTCTTCAAGGGTATCATCGTGCTCGTAGTGAGCGCAATACTTTGTGATGTTATTGTCGTAATAGTGAGCATACCAGCCCTTATCGGGGTTGTTGCACAGTTTTTCATCATCATAACGATTTTTAAGCTTTAACATTTTAAAAACTCCTTATATAAATTAGTTAAATTATCTCAACGGTTGTTACGAAGTAGCTGCCGTCGGCATTGCGATATTCATCCTGCATACCAAGTTCAATGGTGCGGTTTTTATCATTGTACATGCGAACGCTAAGCTTATAGGCACCCTTGGGGGCATCGGTTTTAAGATCGAAATCCCGCACGGTTATTGTGTGGGGCATCATCTCGTTGCTGTTAAACCCTTCAACGGGGATAGTATAGGTGCCGTTATCGCCCGAAAGAATTACATCCAACTTGTAACCCTTATAAGACGGAGCAGCACCCTTATTCTCCCAATAGAATTTAATATTAAATTCATTACCGATTTTTTCGGCAACATCTACACCGTAGAGGAAGTACCAATAACCAAGGCGATTGGCGGTCATTACAGCCATTTCGGGATGATCCTCAAGCCATTCGCGGGGATCACCGTGAAATCCTGCGTAGGTAGCGTGGCTACCCTCAACAGATGCGAGGAAGGGCCATCCGCCGGGGTCTGTATTAAATCCTTTGCAGTGCCAATAGTGAGCATTTTCAAGCACCGTGGGGAATTTACGCCAAGCGCGATCAAACAAACTGTGTGAACGCAAGGTATCATATCCAAAACGCTCAACAAACCACTGCACACACACACTGTCATCGCGGAAGGTAATCCCGTTATCTATAATATAGTTAAGCAGCTCTTCATCCTCTTTGCGATTGTTTGTTTCGCGGCTGCCAATTATATCGTCGCTGACAACAATTTGAGTATGTTTATAGTTATTAACGTGAATATCGATATGCTTTTTGAGCACGTCGATAGGCCAATCTTTTTTGGATGATGAGCAACAATGTGCCTCGCCATAATCGCCATAACTGCCGATATCTACGTATATTATTTCTTCTCGGGCATCATAACGCTCGGCAAAAGCACGATGGAAATTATTAAGCTTTTCAAGAAAAATCGGGTCGCCGTAATCAGGTTCTATGGAATGATCAGCCATAACGGTATATTTTGCGCCTGCATCAAACACCCATTTGGGAGTACAAAATCCGTCAAGCTGCCATCCCAATTCTTTGCAAGAAATACGGAATGATATTTTTTTGCCTGCTTTAACCCAAGGGTCAATTACTCGGTCAAGCACATCCCAATGGTATTCACCCTCTTTGGGCTCAAGATATCCCCACGCCAAACGGAGATAGGCGTGATCCATCAAAGGAAAATCATCGAGAGTATCGGTTAAGTCATAATGTGTGCAATATTTACCCAATCCGTTGTCATAATAGTGAACATACCATCCTTTGTCGGGATTGTTGCACAGTTTTTCATCATCATAACGGTTTTTAAGTTTCAGCATAATTACCTACCCCTTAAAATATATTTGTTTATATTTGTCGACGATAGACGTCATTTCATACCACTTGCTTTCCATATCTGCAACCAGGGCAAACTGACTGCGGGCACGGGAAAGATTGTGACCCTCGCGAGTTGTTTTAAAATAAACGTCGCCTTCAAGATAGTCGGTTAAAAATCTTATTCCGCATTCAAGGGTTATCAACTTTGCACCCCACACCAACGAATCAATTTCGTTTTCGGTTAGACATTCGCCACAGCCCTCTAAAAATCCCTTTGTAAAGGCCTCAAATAAATCTAAATCAAGCCGTACGTCTTGAGGTGTCAAGGTATCTTCATTCAAAGTGGGAGCACCCGAACGGATTGCATCGCCAAAATCGTAAGCAACAGCGCCCGGCATAACTGTATCAAGATCTACAACGCAAAGGGCTTTGCCGGTCTGTTGGTCAAAAAGAATGTTGTTAAGCTTGGTATCATTGTGAGTTATGCGAAGAGGCAATCCCCCGTTGCTGAGCAAATCAACAAAATAAGAGAGTTCACCTGCGCGTGAGGTAACGAATGAAATTTCTGTGCGCACTTCGTCTAATCGGTTGCACAAATCGTTCCTTACTGCCCGCATAAGCTTTGCACAACGGTCAGGCGTATTGTGAAAATCGGGGATAGTCTCATAAAGTCTGGCAGCAGGATATCCGTCGAGAAGACGCTGAAATTTACTAAAGCCCAAGGCGCAGCTGTAAAAATCGTCAGAGCATTCCACAGAGTTGTAAACAACCGTATCTGATATAAACTCATAACAGCGCCAATAGTATCCGTTCTTACATCTGTAATAAGAAAAACCGTTTTTTGTATAAATTACGTTAAGGGTTTCTCTATCCGGATCTCCACCTGCAGAAACAATTTTTTCTCGTAAATACGAGGTTACGCCGCATATGTTTGCCATAAGCGCATCAACATCGCGAAACACCTTGTTATTTATTTTTTGTATTATGTAAGCACCCTTGTTGGTATCTACCCTAAAGGTGCTGTTTATAAGCCCGTTGCCTATGGGAGCGCAGGACTCTACCTCGCCCTCAAGACTAAACTCATCCAAAATTTCTTTTTCTACAGAAAGCATAGCAACTCCAACCCAATGCGGAAAAGATTTTTTGATTTTTTATTGTATCTTGCGCAAAAAACACGACGCTTTTTTCAGCAAAACACAACCTTACCACCAAACTATTTACAGTTATGTATATGGTATCATATTCGCACTGTTTTTTCAAGGAATTATTGCCGTTGACACATACAATTTTAGAAGGTATAATATAGTAAAATGTTACAAAATAAGGCGGTAAGGTTATGATTGATTATTCTAAAGCATTAATGAAGAAAAAAATAGATAAGGTTGTTAAAGCGCTCGAAGAAAACAACATGAAAGCATACCGTATTTCTTCCCGCGAAGAAATGTTTGAGGTGCTTGAAACACTTGTGCCCGAGGGTGCAAAGGTTGGCTACGGCGGATCGATGACCCTTACGGATACAGGCGTTATAGATTGGCTGAGATGGAAGAAGACCATTGAGCTTTACGACCGTGCAAGAGTTGACGACCCCGAAGAATGCATGAGAAAAAGCTTGGTCAGCGACGTTTTTTTCACTTCAACAAACGCCATAACCGAAAACGGCTGGCTTTACAACGTTGACGGCAGAGGCAACCGAGTATCTGCTATGATTTACGGCCCCAAAAGCGTTGTTATAGTTGCCGGCTGGAACAAAATTGTGGCCGACCTTGCCGCAGCTGAGACCAGAGTTAAGCGCCTTGCTGCACCTGCCAACTGTATGCGACTTGACAAGCAGACGCCCTGCACAAAAACCACCAGCTGTGCCGAATGCAAATCCGAAGACAGAATTTGCCGTTCATACGTAGCAATGGGACCCCAGGGTGAAAAAAATCGCATTAAGGTTTTAATTCTTGAAGAAAATTTGGGTTATTAACAAAAAAACGAGCACTGCAGTAAACGAAACTGCAGTGCTTTAATTATATATTTAAATTATATCCTCTACCCTTAAAATTTGGTCGTTTACGGTAAATTTTATTTCGTAGTCACCAAAAGCAAAGCCGTATACGCGGTCATCGTTTTGGTATGACGGACGAGGGTCTTGAGCCAATATTTCAAGCAGCGATGCTTGCTTTGAAGGGGGCAACTTATTAAGCAGTTCTTTACTACACTCCACCTTCAACGAATAATCAAACTTTTCGTCTGCAAAGCCGCCGGTTGCATCGGGGTGGCTGTCGGTAAAAGGAAGATACGGCTTAACATCAAGAATAGGAGTGCCATCCATAAGATCGGCACCCGAAACGTGCAGCACAGTACCCTCGGCAGTTTGTTCTACACCCTCCAGCTTTACTGATGACAAGCCAATGGCGTTAGGTCTGAAGGGAGATCGCGTTGCAAACACGCCAACCCTTTTATTGCCGCCCAATCTGGGGGGCCTTACGGTGGGAGACCAATCATCCCGTACCGCTTGCGAAAATTGCCAAATAAGCCACAGATGACTAAATTGCTCAATACCACGCAGGGCTATTGGGTCGCGATATTCGGGCTCAAAAACGATTGTTGAAACAACGTCTTTCACCAAGCCGCTTTGACGAGGTACGCCAAATTTTGTTTTAAAATCATTATGTATACGTGCAATAATTTTAGTTTCATATTTATCCAAAACAGGCACCTCCTCTTGAAAATATTATAACACAAATATATAATTATGTCAAAGAGGTACTATTTATAGTACATAGGTGCCGGTATTATAGTTATTGAGGTGATTTTATGACAGACTATATTTTAATAGCGTTAGCAGCGGTTATTATTGTTTTGCTGGTTGTTTTGCTTTTCAAAAAGCAAGGAAAATCCTTGGTAGAAAAGCGAGATCTTGACCGACTTAAATTAGAGCTTGGGCAAAGCACCGACTCGCTAAAAGCATCTATTTACGACCAGCGTGCAGCCATATTAAAAGAGCAGCTTGAATTGCAAGAGAGGGTAACCAACGCCCTGCGGGAAAGCATTCGCATTATGCAACAAAGCAACGAGCAAAAGCTTGAACAAATGCGATTAACCGTTGATGAAAAATTGAACGAAACCTTATCAACCCGTTTGGACAGCAGCTTTAAGGCGGTTGGCGAACAGCTGAGCAAGGTTTATGAATCGTTGGGCAAAATGCAAGAGTTATCGGGCGGGGTAACCGATTTGCAACGTTTACTTACCAACGTTAAAGCACGAGGAACCTGGGCAGAAGTGCGGCTTGGCGAAATTCTTGAGCAAATTCTTACCCGCGACCAATTTGAGCAAAACGTATCTATAAAAGGTAACCTTGAAAGGGTTGAATATGCAATAAAAATCCCATCTCGAGACAAAGAGGATGAGTTTGTTTATTTACCCATTGACTCTAAATTCCCCCAAGAGGACTATTTGCGGTTATCTCAAGCTGCAGAATCCGGCGACAAGGAAGCGGTTGAGCAGTTTGCAAAAGCGCTTGAAAGAACCGTTAAGGCAGAGGCGTCAACCATTAACAAGCTTTATATAGACGTGCCCAAAACAACCGATTTTGCCATTATGTTTTTGCCCACGGAAGGGCTTTATGCCGAGGTTTTAAGGCGCCAAGGTTTGGTTGAGGAAATTCAAAGCAAATACAGAGTTATGATTTGCGGTCCAACCACCATCACCGCCTTTTTAAACACGTTAAGAATGGGCTTCAGAACCATTGCCCTTGACCGTCGCGCAGCAGAAGTTTGGTCGGTATTAGGCGCCGCAAAGCAGCAATATGAGCGTTTTGACCTTGTGCTTGAAAAAGCTAAAAGAAAGCTTGACGAAGCAACAAGCGCCATCGATGATGCTCAAAAGCGCAACCAAACCATCCGCAAAAAGCTTAAGAGTGTTGAAGAGTTGCCGGCTCAAGACGCCATATTATTGCTTGAAACAACCGACACTGTTTTTGACGATGCCGACTAAAGCATTATATAAAGCAAAGCCATTATTAACAACTCGTCGGTGTCTTCCCCCTTGCCCGAAAGCAGAGCCAGCATCATCAATATAACCGAGCGGTCGGCATCCATAGCCATATTTTTAAAATCCAACAGCCCTAAAATCCCGCTTGGCTTTTTAGGTGGGCTTGGGGGTTGAGGTGGTGAAATCGGGTGATGATTTTCGCTTTTTGGCATTGATCGTGTAGTTGTTGACACAAAGTTGGGTGCGTTTATTCGTCGTTCCCCTTTTATGCGAGAAAAATCATTCATCCTTTACACCTCACAAATTAAAAATGCCGCTTTCTGTTACAAGCGGCATTACTGCCGCAAGCTTTAACAGTTTTACCGCTTTATCTACCCTATCCCGTCGCTTAGGTGATAAATGGGGTTTAAGGGCTAACAGCAATGCGGTGCGGTTATCCCCCGTTTTAGAATTCAGCACGCTCATAGCCCTCATTAACACTCCCATTTGGTCGGGAGATATATCACCGAAAAACCGGGAAAAATCACCCGGAGCAGCTGTTGGCTCTGACTGTACAGAGTTGTCGCCCATAAGACTGTCTGCAATGTTTTTTATGGTTTGAAAGCTTTCGGGGTCATTAAGAATTGATGAAATTTTTTCTGAAATATCGTCCAAGTTTTATCCCTCCGACAGTTTTTTGATAAGCTTTTTAACCTGTTCAGATTGCATCAGTTTTTCGGTTGCGGCCTTATCAGACAATAGTCTTTTAAGCTTTGCCGCATCCTGTGGACTAAGTGACGACATTAATTTATCAGCCGATCCGCTGGTAACAGCATCCTGCACGGTTTTGGGGTCTAAGCCAAGCTTATCTGACAAAACGCCCATCATATTTTTCATATTGTTATTCATATAAATTACTCCTTACAGAATGGTTAGGTGATATTGTGAAAATTTTAGTTATATCTGACTCACACCGTCGTGTATCAAGCATTTTTGAGGCCGTAGAAGCCCACCCTGACATTCAGCATATAGTTTTTTTGGGTGATGGTGCCGACGACCTTGATATGCTTACTATGGTGTATCCAAACAAGAGCTATTATGCGGTTTGCGGCAACTGTGATTTTACCTCTACGCTACCCACAAGCAAAACCTTTACCATTAACGGCAAGGTTATTTATGCCTGCCACGGACATTTGCACCGTGTTAAAGAGGGTTACGACAGAGCAATTACCGCCGCCAAAGAGGCAGGGGCTGATATATTGCTTTTTGGCCACACCCACATTGCTTTATCAACCTATTATAACGGCATTCACATTCTTAATCCCGGCTCTATAGGTCAGCCAATTAACGGCAGAGCAAGCTATGGCATTGTTGAAATTACCGACAAGGGCATTGTAACGAACATAGTTCATTAACATTATATGCGAAACCCTTTTACAAAGTACTAAAATAAAAATCCCTATGCAAACGCAACCGAATGCATAGGGATTTAATTTTAATCGTTATATTCGCCAAGCTTTCCTTGACTTTCGGCCTTTAAGTAGGCGTTGATGAATCCGTCAATATCGCCATCCATAACAGCGTTTATATTGCCGTTTTCAAAGCCGGTACGGTGGTCTTTTGCCAACGTGTAGGGCATAAACACGTAAGAGCGAATCTGTGAGCCCCATGCAATTTCTTTTTGCACACCCTTGATATCTTCAATCTTATCAAGATGCTCACGCTCTTTAATTTCAATAAGCTTTGACTTAAGCATTTTCATTGCCATATCTTTGTTTTGGAACTGGCTACGCTCGTTTTGGCAAGCAACAACAATTCCCGTTGGGATATGGGTCAAGCGAACTGCCGAAGAGGTTTTATTGATATGCTGACCGCCGGCACCACTTGCGCGGAAAACGTCCATTTTAATATCTTCGGGGCGGATATCAACCTCAATATCATCACCGATCTCAGGCATAACCTCAAGGGATGCAAAGGAGGTGTGACGGCGGCCTGACGAGTCAAAGGGAGACACGCGAACAAGGCGGTGAACACCCTTTTCACTTTTCAGGTAGCCATAAGCATTTTCGCCCTCAATCATAACAACGGCACTCTTAAGGCCTGCTTCGTCACCGTCAAGGAAGTCTACCGTTTGTGCCTTAAATCCGTGGCGCTCTGCCCAGCGCAAGTACATTCTGTGCAGCATTTGTGCCCAATCCTGCGCCTCGGTACCGCCTGCACCTGCATGGAAGGTAAGAATTACGTTGTTTTTATCATATTCACCGGTCAACAAGGTGGCAAGTCGCATCTCTTCAAAGGTAGAGATAACGCGGTCAACACCCTCAACAATTTCATCAACAAGGGATAAATCCCCTTCTTCGTCGGCAAGCTCGATAAGAGTTAAGGTATCATCATAATCGGTGCAAAGAGTTTCGTATTTTTGAACGGTTGCTTTACATTGTGCAACCTTGCGCAAAACATTTTGAGAATTTTCAACGTTATCCCAAAAGCCCGGTTCGGCAGTTTGTGCCTCTAAACGCTCAATTTCAGACTTAAGCACCTTTACACCAATGGCGTCTGCCAATTCTTTAATTTGTGCGTCGTAGCCCGAAAGCTTTAGTCGCTGTTCTTCAAATTCAAGCATTAGTTTCTCCCCTTTTACATACAAGCGCGACCCAGCCGCCACTTTCAAAACGCTCAACCACGTTGAGCCCAATCAAAGCCAATTTATCAAGCACGTCTTGCTCACGGGTATCAATAATTCCCGAGCAAATAAACAAGCCGTCTTTTTCCATAAAATCGGTAACGTTGTCGCAAAGCGATATTATAATGTCTGCCACAATATTAGCGCATACAATATCAAATTTACCGCTGATTTTTTCAACCAAATCGCCGCACACAAACTCGGTGCGGGCTTCAACCTTATTAAGGACTGCGTTTTCTTGGGCAACCTTAACGGCCATGGCATCTATATCAACGCCAACGGCTCGGCTGCAGCCAAGCAGCAATGCAGAAATTGACAATATACCGCTTCCGCTGCCAACATCTAAAATTGTTTTATCGTCGCCACAGTATCTGTCAAGCACGCCAAGGCACAAGCGGGTTGTATCGTGAGCGCCAGTGCCAAATGCTGCACCGGGGTCTATGTTAAGAACACAGCGGCCTTGAGGATTATCATAAGTTTCCCACGAAGGGCAAACGGCAAGTCGATCGCCAATTTCGATAGGTTTAAAATACTTTTTCCAATTATCGGCCCAATCAGCTTCGCTTACAGATACCGTTTCAATAGTGTTTTCAATGCCAACCGCATTGTATCGCTCGGTAAGGTAAGCAACCGCCTCAAAAGGATTCTCTTCAGGGCTTACGTATATGTGAATATAAGCTATTGAGCGATCACGTGCCTTAAGCTCTTCATCAATCAAATCGATATGAGCAATCTCTAAAGACATTTGCTCAAGATCGGTATAATCCTCTATATAAATACCGTAAGGCACAACCATATTAGCAATGTCGGATGCACGCTCGGTATCACCGCTGTTTATGCGGATTTTTATTTCGGTCCAGTCCATAATACTCCCATAACACAACATAAAGGCCGCAACTTATAATTGTGGCCTTTATGTATAATTCTTGTTTTAAATTATCAGTTGTTGCCGAAAATTGTCATGATATCGCCAAGACCGTCATCTGCCTCTGCAGTAGCAGAAGTGAAGCTGTCGATGATAGCGCTTGCATCGGTGCTGTTGCGCTTGCCGCCGCCAAAGCCGGTAGCAATAACAGTCATACGGATAGCATCTTCAAGGTTTTCATCAAGTGAAACACCCCAAATGATGTTTGCATCTTCATGAGCAGTTTCTTGAACGATGGTAGAAGCGATTTCAACCTCTTCAAGGCCGATATCAACAGAACCGGTGATGTTGATGATAACACCCTTTGCACCCTTCATATCGGTTTCGATAAGGGGGCTGGTGATAGCAGACTTAGCAGCAATTTCTGCCTTGTCGCGGCCGGTTGCGAAACCAACGCCCATGTGAGCGTAACCGCTGTCTTTAACGATTGCGGTAACGTCAGCAAAGTCGAGGTTAACCATCTGGGGAACCTTGATAAGATCAGAGATGCTCTGAACACCCTGACGAAGAACGTCGTCAGCAATGATGAATGCGTTTTTAAGAGTAATCTTCTCTTCAGATACGTGCTTAAGACGCTCGTTGGGGATTACGATAAGACTATCAACATGCTCGCTGAGTGCTGCAATACCCTTTTCTGCCTGGTTCATACGAAGCTTACCTTCGAAAGAGAAGGGCTTGGTTACGATACCAACGGTAAGAATACCGAGCTCTTTTGCGATTTCAGCAACGATGGGTGCTGCGCCGGTGCCGGTGCCGCCGCCCATACCTGCAGTAATAAATACCATATCGGTGCCGCGAAGAATAGCAGCAATCTCATCGCGAGATTCTTCTGCTGCGTGCTGACCAACCTCGGGCTTAGCGCCTGCGCCTTGACCGTTGGTAGATTTTTCGCCGATTTGAAGCTTGTGGTCTGCCTTTGAAAGAAGAAGTGCAGAAGCATCGGTATTGATTGCGATAAACTCAACACTGTTTACGCCTGCATCAACCATGCGGTTTACAGCGTTACCGCCGCCGCCGCCGACGCCCACTACTTTTATTTGAACAACCTTGTCAAGTTCATTTGCTACTTCGAATGCCATGATATTTGTCCTCCTTATATTAAATCCTTTTAATAATTTACAAAAAATGGAATTAATGAAATTACAACATCCCATATATTATGTATATTAGCACGGTTTATAACAAATTTCAATAGAATATATAGATTTTTTTTAATATTTTATAAGATTTTTTCAATTATTTTGTGCTTTTTCTTCCGATTGGGGTTTTGTATCATCTTT